>JAAYAK010000040.1 GCA_012719415.1 Syntrophorhabdus sp. | reverse complement strand
TGTCGGGCCGGAGACGACACCCCGACGTTCCGGTAGCGCTCCCTGATGCGGCCGATGTCTTCGAGGGCCTTCTCCATTTCGGCCCGTTCGCGGAAGATCCCCACGTTCATGCTCATCGTCCTGGCGAGTTCCCCGTGAAGGGAAAAGGTCTTCTCCCTTCCACCCGCGACGAGGGCGGTCATCTTTTCTTCCGTCTTACGCGCGGCGGTGAGAACGACCTCTTCCCTGGCCGCCCCGGGCCGCCGCGACAGGTATTCATCGACGGCGCCGGCGGCCGTCTTCCCGAAGACGATCGTCTCGAGAAGCGAATTCCCGCCGAGCCTGTTGCCCCCGTGGACGCTCACGCAGGCGCATTCACCGGCGGCGAAGAACCCCGGCACCCCGGTCTCGGTCCTGGCGTTCGTATCGATGCCGCCCATGGAATAGTGCTGGCAGGGCATGATGGGTATGGGTTCCCGTATGGGATCGATGCCGATGAAGTCGATGCAGATCTTCCGTATGCCCGGGAGTTTCGCGAGGATCTTCTGCTCCCCCAGGTGCGTGAGGTCGAGCTTTATGTACGTGCCAAGCGGGTGGTCGAAGCCCCTGCCTTCATTGATCTCCGTCTGGATGCTTCGGGAGACGATGTCCCGCGGCGCGAGCTCCATCGCCCTGGGGGCATACCGTTCCATGAAGCGCTCGCCCCTGCTGTTGACGAGGTACCCGCCTTCTCCGCGGCAGGCCTCGGTCATGAGGATGTTCGTGCCGATGAGCCCCGTGGGGTGGAACTGCACGAACTCCATGTCTTTCAGGGGCACTCCTGCCTTGTAGGCGATGCCGATGCCGCTTCCCGTGTTGATGAGGGCGTTCGTGGAATAGAAGTAGACGCGGCCGTATCCTCCCGTGGCGAAGACCGTTGCCTTCGCCGCGATGGGCACGACCTCGCCGTTCATGAGGTCGAAGGCCGCGACGCCGTGACAGACGCCATCGTCGATCGCGAGACCCGTGACGTACCATTCGGGATAAACCCGGACGCCTTTCATCACCGCCCGCTCGTAAAGGGTGTTGAGGAGAACGTGGCCGGTGAGGTCGGTGGAGTAGCAGGTCCTCGGGTATCCCGCTCCCCCGAAGGGCCGCTGGGCTATGGAGCCGTCTGGAAAGCGGCTGAAGGGACAGCCCCAGTGCTCCATCTCGTAGACGATGCCCGGTGCCTCCCGGCACATGGCCTCGACGGCATCCTGGTCGGCAAGGTAGTCACTGCCCTTGATCGTGTCGAAGGCGTGCTTTTCCCACGTGTCGTCCTTTCCGCCGGGGTTGTTGGCCAGCGCCGCGTTGATGCCGCCCTGGGCCGCGATCGAATGGGACCGTATGGGATGGACCTTGGATATGAGGGCCACATCGTAGGTATCGCAAAGCCCGACCGCGGCCCGCAATCCCGCGAGACCTCCGCCGACTATGAGCACATCGTGGGAAAGAGCCGTCATGAGATCACGAGATAAAGGTACACGAGGGCCGCCGAAATGACGGCGGCGACCAGGTTGGAGGCGACGAAGAGCCTCTTTTCGTTCCTGTAGCCGAGATCCATGACGATCGTTCGGATGCCGTAGATGCTGTGGAAGGTGAAGAGAAGGAGTATGAGTACGTCGAGAACAGGTTGCCGATGGAGGCTTAGTGCCCAATCGGGTTTCTTGTCCTCAGTGAAGAGGAAGTAGCTGGTAAGTATCTTGACGCCGAAAAGAACGATAAGGGAAACGCCGCTTATCCGGTGAAAAAGCCATATGAACATGGCCGCTCCTTGGCTCTCGTTTCAGACAATATCATCATGGCGCGCGGAGATTTGTCAAGGGATTTGGAGACGGGTGGAACCGTTAGAACCGTTGGAAGCGTTAGAACCGTTGGAACCGTTGGAAGCGGTTGGGTGTACGAAGGTTCTCTTGCATTCGTCATCCCGGCGAAGGCCGGGATCCAGGAGCGATGTCGGCATTAAGAACGCTTCAGATCCGGGACCAGCCCCGGGGGTAACGGCAAAGAGGGCTCTACCAGCAGCTTGTTGAGGGTTTCGGGGCGTGCTCTTCGGGCGGGATACCTTGTTTCAGAAAGGGGTGGAATCTGGATAGGGAAGGGGTATAATAAAGAAAAAACCCTGGATGAGGTAGTGATGGGAGATTACGACGACGAAAGACCTGATTGGCGGGAACTGGACCGTCGCAGGGACAGGAGCACCTTTTACGGCAGGCAGGAAAAGGGGGCCGGAAAAAAGAAGGAAGCTCCGAAGGACCGCTGGCAGCAGGGAAGGGTAAGGGATGCGCTGGACAGGCTTTTCAAGGGTGACAAGGGAACCCCCGAGCACGACAAGCTCTTCGCCAGGTTGCACAACGCCTACGGTTCGGAGGCCTTTGAGAAACAGGCCGAGAAATACATGGCAAAGTACGGCCTGCCCGACGACGGTCCCACGCTCATCCTCTTCCTGGATCTGAAGGATGCCGATGTGTGCAATGCCACCCTCGACAAACTCCGGGAACTCTACGCGTCATTGCCGCCGCGCCAGAAGGAGGACGCGAAGCGAAAGATCTCCATCGCCGCCATGGCCCACAGGATAAAAGAGGTCCGCGTAAAGGCCCAGGAAGTGATCGAGGAGTTGGAAGAATAGGAAAGACGGTGTTAAGTTTTAAGTGTTAGGTTTTAAGTTAAAAGCCTTAGGACACTTTCCCGCATTCCGTTGAACGTACAAACATCCTCTCAAGCGAAAGGTCTTTCACGTAAAACTTAAAACTTAGCACCGAAAACTGTTTTTTCAACTATTTTCCATCACGAACCGGCTGTACGACCGGTCGTAGGAGGCCTCGCCTTCCTTTGAGAAGAAGCAGCCGGGGAGCTGTTTCTTTGCCCGGTGGTAGGCGACGCATTCGCAACACTTTCCTTTCCGGGGACAGGGATCGTAGGTGCAGGTGCAGGCGGTCTTGTTCTTCTCCATCGTGCATTCCATCTCATTCACCTCGCGCGCGTATTTGGCCAAGAGTATACAAGGAAGGTTTCAGAGGTTCAAGGTTTCAGGGACGAGGGGCGGGTAACGGGTGGGAGGTCACGGGAAACACACTGAAACATTTCCCCATAACCCATCACCCATAACCTCTCACCCGCCTTTGCTTTTTTTTCGGTCTTTTTTTCTCTCCAGGAAGTAATACCCCCTTGCAGTGAATATACAGCGGGGGAGATCAATATGACGACGATCAAGATAGGTCGCCTTGTGCGATGTGCCATCGTGAAGAACCTTCCCGGTAAGGACGTCTATCTTGTCCTCCTGGCGGGAACGGACCTTTTGGCCTACCTTCCGAAAAGATTCGCCGGCAGGGAGTACAGGCAGGGGGAGGAGACGATGGCCGCGGTGTTCATGATGGGAAAGGGCGGGATCTTTCTTAGCCAGAGGTCGCCGCAGTACTTTCGCCGGGTCACCGAGGAGGTTCTCTCACCCGTCATACGCGACGGAAGGGTTCGGGTCCGAAGGGCGGCGAGCGTGGTCAAAGGCCCTTTCGCCAAGGTTTCCGTCGAGGGCCTCGGGGACGTGGACCCGCTCATGGCATCTCTGCCCTATCTCGACAGGGTGAAGGAGTACACCACGGACACCATCACCATTGTCCGCTACAGTACGGATATCAGGGAGTACATCGTCAACTCCCTCGTCCCGGCGCCGGCGGACAAAGTGGTGGAGGTCCACTACTCGCAGGGTCTGCGGGAGGCCATCGTAAGGGTCGACCCCCGATATTGCGGTTTCTTTGTCGGGAAGGGGGGCGCCAACGTCGCGACCGCGGCCAAGCTTCTCAACGTCAGGATCATGATAAAGAGCGCCGCGGAAGAACCCGGGGGAAAGGAGGGCGTCTGTGCAGAGGGGAGGAACTGACAGGAAGGGCCTCGGCATGAAAGGGTTTGTCATCGTGATCGCCACGTCCATCGCCTGCTCGGCGGCCACCGTTACCGCCTACGACCTCTTCTTCGCGCAGAAGATAGTCGCCGTCGATCTCATCTCCTCCATCGCGTCACAGAAAGAGGACTACGCCGCGGGCAGGGTCACGGCAGCCCAACTCGTCGAGAACATCGAGGCTCTCCTGAGACGGATGGAAAAGAGAAAAAGGAACGAGGTCCTCATCCTCGAAGAGGCGGTAGCGGGTGACGCAAAACGACGGAGCCTGAGCAGCGCGAGTGTGCCGGACACGGGAGATGAAGAGCTAAACGAGAGGACACCGGAGTGACAACATGACGTCGCCTTTTGGAACGTTAAACAGGCGGATTGGACTGGACATTCGCGTGAGAGGATGCAAGAAAAAACCATTGACTTTCTGTTAGATATGACGATAATTAACCAAGAAGCATTTGGATTGAATACAAAACGCCCCTTGCAACGTTTCGATTTTGTAATAAAAACTTCGAAGCCGACCAAGGGGCATTGCATTTCTAGAGGGGGGTACTTGTGCGAAAAGTGGTGTTCATGATTGACGGCTGGTTCATGAGGAAGAAAATTTACAAGTACAAGACGTTCTACTATTCCGGACCAGAAATCAGAAAATACTGTGTTAAGCACTTAAGGACAGATGATTATTTGTATCGTATTTTTTACTATGACACGGAGCCGCTTGATAAGAAGGGACATAATCCAATCACGAAAAAGAGTATCGATTTTGGCACGACCAGGGTTGCCGTAGAGCAGACAAAACTGTTGAATTCAATAAAGACAACGCCCAATTTCGCACTACGTCTCGGAAAGACCGTATGGCGAAATAACGAGTGGCTCATAAAACCCGATAAGCTCCAACTGCTTCTGAACAAGACGATAACCGTTGACCAGTTGACAGAAGACGATTTCAAACCACTAATAGAACAGAAGGCAGTCGATATGAAGCTTGGACTGGACATTACGTGTATAGCGATGGAGAGGCTGGCTGACCTCCTAATAATCATTACAGGAGACGCCGATATTGTGCCGGTCCTGAAATTTGCTCGCCGCAACGGCATGCAGGTCTGCCTCGATCCGTTGAGAAACTCTGTCAGGCCGGAGCTGTCTGAACATGTGGATTTCATCGAAACGAAGATTCCAGCTCCCAAGAAGGTACTTTAGCATCTGAGGTGAACCGGATGCTCTGGCTCTCTTCGTATTGACATGCCTCAACAGACGTTTTAGGCTGTCCCAGCTCCTTTGATCAGGGGATCGGGCAAGACCTAAAGTGCGGAGGCGCTATGGACGAAAAGACCGGTAAATGCCCCCATTGCGGGGGCGGCAACATCGTCGTTGGCGTAAGGGTCGATCAGACGGCGGACGCGGGCAGGATAGGGCTCGCCTACAAGACCAAATTCGTTCTGGGGGGCACGGAACCTTTCTACGCCGACGTCTGCGACGAC
Organism: Syntrophorhabdus sp.; assembly: GCA_012719415.1. Taxonomy (NCBI): domain Bacteria; kingdom Pseudomonadati; phylum Thermodesulfobacteriota; class Syntrophorhabdia; order Syntrophorhabdales; family Syntrophorhabdaceae; genus Syntrophorhabdus; species Syntrophorhabdus sp. The sequence goes on along the minus strand of JAAYAK010000040.1, from coordinate 32,161 downwards.
TGCGGTACCATCACCCGGATCTACGTCAAGGAAACGGGGAAGAACTGGTATAGAAAATGAAGACAGGTAATGGGTCATAGGTCATGGGTGATGGACACAGAAGGATGGGAGTGGCCTTTCCCCATAGCCCATAGCCTATAACCTATAACCTGCCTTCTGTTCTTTTCATAAACTCCCTCAAGGTCTTCACATATTCTTCCTGTTCCTCGAACATCGCAAGGTGGGAGCTTTTTTCGAAGATCCTGACGGTGGAGCCGGGAAGGTGGGAACTGTACCAGGTTGTCGCGCCGGGGGTTGCCTCGTCGTACCGGCCCGCGGTGAAGAGGGTGGGAACCGTGATCTCGCGGAGACGGTCCACCCTGTCGTATGTCTTGAGGTCGCCCGTGGGGTAGAACTCGCTCGGTCCCCACATCTGCTTGTATATCTCCGCGTTCGACGCGGCCAATGACCGTGTCAGGTCCTCCGGCCAGGGGTCGAGACGGCACAGGTGGCGTTTGAGGTACTCCGTGACGGCCGCATCGTATTCCCTGGAGTCCGTGGTGCCCGCCTTCTCGTGGCTGCGGATCAGTCTCTGAGTGTCGGGTGGAAGCTGCGCGATGAGGACATTGGCGTCCTCGACCCATCGCTTTGCGCTGAGGCACGGGCTAGCGAGTATAAGGCTCTTTACCCCGGAAGGATTCGTCAGCATATAGTCCACAGCCAGCATTGTCCCCCAGGAGTGCCCGTAGAGGTGGATCTCCTTCAGTTTGAGCGCCGCGCGCAGCTGCGAGAGCTCCTCAACGAACCTTTCGATGCGCCAGAGCGACCTGTCAGCGGGACGTTCCGACCTGCCGCAGCCGAGCTGGTCGTAGAAGATGACGGATCTGTCCTTGGCGAGTCTTTCCAGGGGTTTGAGGTAGTCGCTCGCGGCGCCGGGCCCGCCATGGAGAACGACCACGGGGGTGGCGCTGCCGGAGCCGACGATGCGGTACCAGACCCTGCCGCCCGTGACCTCAACGAACCCCTGGCGCTCCGGGAGTGACGAAGAGGTGGAGCAGGCGGTGAGAAAGAGCGCGGCAAAGACGGTGAACCACGCAACGAGGATCCTTCTCACCCATGAGCCGCCGCGTGTCCCGCCGACTGTCATCGTAATCCTCCTCTTTTTCGTGCCTTGCATCCGTCATGTTCCTTATACCGGTTCCGTCCTCTTCGTGTCAAGGATGCCCCCCCTGTCCCGGTTCCTTGCTTTTTGACGCCCCCTCGTGGTAATCTTCCCCGTCCGCTTAATACTCGCATCATCTTCAGGAGGCACTATGGGATTGCGCTATGACGAAGTGAACGACCACGTCCTCACCCTGCTCAGGGAGGTGAGGACGCAGGATTTTCCCGAACTGGTCAACGCGAAGATAAAAGTTCTCTTTGACCTGAAAAAAAGGAAGTCAGGCGGGATGCTCGTCCTCGCCCGGATCATCAAGACGAACGACCTTATGCGCCACCTCACGAAGAACGGGGGCGACGCCATCGAGGGGTACGATTACATCATCACCCTCGACAAGAAATGCTGGGAGAACATCACCGATCTCGACAGGGTCAAGATCTTGCGTCACGAACTGCGGCACACCTTCTTTGACATAGAATCCGAAGACAACCCCTACAAACTTCTCAATCACAGCATATCCGACTTTTACGAAGAGGTCGAACTCAACAAGAACGACCCCCGCTGGCGCGAACGCGTAGCCACTCTCACCGAGGACATCTACGAACAGGAAAAAGAGGCCAGGATCGAAAAGAAGCGGAAAAAGACGAAGGAATACTGAAAAAGACCGTTAGAACCGTTGGAACAGTTAGAACCGTTAGAATGGAAGAACCGGAAATACCCTCTGTCGCTGGATGACCCTGCAATCTTTCTCTTTCCCAGGATTCCAACTGCTTGAGATTGTTCCTGCCTTGTCTCTTCCGTTCTAACGGTTCCAGCGGCTCCAACGGTTCTAACCGTCTTATCGGTTCTAACCCGTTTCCTTCATGACATCAGCCCCGACGGAGTAGTATACTATAGGCGCTTTGTCTTTTCACGCTGACTGACCGCAAAAAACCAACCAAGGAGGATATACGCTCATGATGTACTCTCAGGAAGTGGAGAAGATGTGCTCCGTAACGAAAGGGGCAGACCATGGCCCGGCGCCGATACCGCAGGAAGGCAAATGGACGCAGGTAAAGGAGATCAAGGATATATGCGCTTTTACGCATGGTATAGGCTGGTGCGCCCCCCAGCAGGGGACGTGCAAGCTGACGCTCAACGTCAAGGACGGGATCATCGAGGAGGCGCTTGTTGAGGCGCTCGGATGCTCGGGCATGACCCATTCGGCCGCCATGGCCTGCGAGATACTGCCCGGCAAGACCATACTCGAGGCGCTCAACACGGACCTCGTTTGTGACGCGATAAACACGGCGATGAGGGAACTCTTCCTCCAGATCGTTTACGGCAGGAGCCAGTCGGCATTCTCCGAGGGCGGGCTCGCGATAGGTGCCGGGCTCGAGGACCTGGGGAAGGGACTGCGCAGCCAGATCGCCACCATGTACGGGACCGTGGCAAAAGGACCCCGGTACCTTGAGATGACCGAGGGTTACGTACGAAAGATAGCCCTCGACGAGAACAACGAGATAATCGGGTACGAATTCGTGAGCCTGGGCAGGATGATGGAGATGATAGCGAAGGGCATGGACGCCAACGAGGCCCTTCAGAAGGCTTCCGGGAAATACGGAAGGGTCGACGAGGCCGTGAAGCTCATTGACCCCAGGCATGAATAAGGAGGGATGACGATATGGCACTTTTCGAGAACTACGATAGAAGGATCGGGCAGATCAATACCGTGTTGAGTAAATACGGGATCAAGTCGATAGAGGACGCGAAGGCGATCTGTGACGCGAAGGGCATAGATCCGTACAGGATAGCGAAGGAAACCCAGCCGATATGTTTCGAGAACGCTGGATGGGCGTACATTGTTGGGGCGGCCATCGCCATAAAGAAAGGCCGCACGAAGGCGGCGGATGCGGCCGAGGCAATAGGCGAGGGCCTGCAGGCCTTCTGCATTCCCGGTTCCGTTGCCGATGACCGGACGGTGGGACTGGGGCACGGGAATCTTGCCGCCATGCTTTTGAGGGAGGATACGAAATGTTTTGCCTTTGTCGCGGGACATGAATCCTTTGCCGCCGCGGAAGGGGCCATCGGCATCGCCAAATCGGCGAACAAGGTCAGGAAGGAACCCCTGCACGTCGTCCTCAACGGTCTCGGGAAGGACGCGGCGCAGATCATTTCCCGGATAAACGGCTTCACGTACGTGCGGACCAAATTCGACTATCACTCGGGAAAGCTGGAGATCGTGGAAAGCCGGCCCTATTCGAAGGGCGACAGGGCGGCGGTGAGGTGCTATGGGGCGGATGACGTGCGCGAAGGCGTCGCCATCATGCACCACGAGAAGGTGGATGTCTCCATCACCGGGAACTCGACGAACCCGACCCGCTTCCAGCATCCCGTTGCCGGCACCTACAAGAAGGAGTGCAACGAGGCTGGACGGAAGTATTTCTCCGTCGCGTCGGGGGGAGGCACGGGCCGGACGCTCCATCCCGACAACATGGCAGCGGGCCCGGCATCATACGGCATGACGGACACGATGGGCCGGATGCATTCGGACGCGCAGTTCGCGGGCTCGTCATCGGTTCCGGCGCACGTCGAGATGATGGGCTTCCTCGGCATGGGCAACAACCCCATGGTCGGCGCGACCGTCTCGGTAGCGGTGGCGATAGAGCAGGCGGGGTAGGCGAAAGACAAAGACATTATCTCTCGCCCGCTTCGCTCGAGTTCGCAAAGGACGCAGAGAAAGACTGAAAAGAGAGAAAAGATTGCCGCCGGATCTTGGAGCCTCCCAAGATCCGGCGGCCTTCTCGTCCCGCCGTCCCGTCGGGAGAGAAAGGAACAGTTTTTTTATCCTGAAGGAGTTATCCCCCCTCATCCCCCCCTGTCGTCATAGGGCCTATAGGTCCTATATGTCCGATGGGTCCTATAACCATCCTCCAGCCTCCTACACTACCTCACCCCACAACTCCTATCCTCTCCCCATCATTTCCACCTAAAAGGAAAACTCTCTCCTTTGCCTCCCGCTTCAGCGGGATGCAAAGCCGGCCGGATTTTGGGAGGCTTCGAAATCCGGCCGAATCTTTTCTCTGCGTCTTTTGCGGGCTTGAGAGACGAACGAAGTGAGGAACGGGCGAGAGGCAAATCCTTCAGACTGTGTCTTCTCTTTGTTCCGTCCAGTCTCCGGGGCAGTATTGGGAGAGGTCTGTGAGGAATTGTTCCCGGCCGGTGAAGCGGATTGCGTTTATGCCTGCCATGCGGGCCCTTTCGCAGTGGCCTTCGTCGTCGTCGATGAAGAGCATGCGGTCCGGTGCGGCGTGAAGTTTGGAGACGGTGTCGGAGAAGTGCGTGGGGTCGGCCTTGCTCTTCCCGAGATGATAGCTGTTGTAGACAATGTTGAAGTGCTTGAAGAAGCGGTGCAGTTCGTTGAGTTCATCGAGCCAGTTGGTCTGATCGCTGAGTATGACGACACGGATGCCCGCCGTTCGCAGTCTCTTCACGATGTGGATCATATAGGGCCGGGGGATGAAGCGGGACAGGATCTCGTTCCGAAGGGTGGCATCGTCCCCGGTGATTCCCGTGGCCCTGCGGATGGCCTGCCAGTATGAGGGTTCACGGCCCCGACCAGTTATGTAGCCTGTCCTGTGGATGAGGTCGCGGGCGAGGTTGATGAAGTCCGTTTCGTCGAGGCCGTGTCTTTGCGCGATGGCCTTGAGGCCGTTCGCGAACCCTTCGTCGGCGAGAACGCCGCCGAAGTCAAAGAGGACTACATCCACATTACATGCTGCAGAGTCCGGATACATACCATCTCCTTCCGTGAGAATGTAGCACAGACCGGGGGGTGTTTTCCATCCGGGCTAGAGGTCATAGTTGCCGATCCTCTCCGGTTGGTAGACGATCTGGGTTATCTGTATTCTCCTTGTTCCTGCCGGGACCTCCCAGTTGAGGTTGTCACCTTCGCGGCAACCGATGAGAGCGGTCCCGATGGGCGCCAGAACGGAGATGGCCTTTTCACCCATGGCCGTCTTGTTGGGGAACACAAGGGCGAAGGACCTTTCTTCGCCGGTATCGAGGTCCCTGATGCGGACGACGGAGTTCATGGTGACGACGTCTGCGGGAATCTCCCTGGGGCCTACCACCTTCGCCCTGTCGAGTTCTTCCTCCAGGCGGTCGAGATAGGGTTTATCGCTCCCACCGTATATCTCGATCAACGCCCGAAGCCTCCGCATGTCGTGCTCCGTTATGTAGATTTCGCCAGTCTTCATAACGTCACCCCCTGTACGTTCTTTGGCGAAGGAGGGTTCCTTCGTCATGCCGATCACGTCTTGGTCCGTCTCATTGTTCCCCATGTGCATGACATCAAGCGCCTTAAGAGCATCGCGGTCACCATCGGACCCAAGGAAGCGTGCGGCTTCCCGCCCCGGTGATGCGCTCGGTATCCAGTATTAAAGAGCTGTCTTGAAGGCGAGCCTGGGAATGTCCACGGGGAGATGGAAGATGTAACGGAAACCGTCTGTCGGCGTGATGGACATGAGGAATGTTAGCATAAAAGCACCTGAGTGTCAAAGGCCCCCTCGTTTGACCTGGCGCTTCCTACCCCCAGGCTGTCAGCGGCCCGCGCATGGCATGGTGACGGGGACCGGGCGGCACCCTGACCGTGACCCCGGTGCCCTTGATCTGCAGGGACCGTGAAAGCCGCAAAAAAAGAGGGTGGATATCCAGGCTGCGACAGGTTCACGCGCGTTTGAATCCTGTTTTCGACTTTCAATGAAGAGGTTCGAAGTTGGGCTCCTTCGACTCAGATAGTCCCTTCATTTACTCGTTGCCTGGGCTTATCCGCCCTATATAGTACAGTAATAGCACGTCTTCTTCATCTGTCAAGTCCTATTCGGGCGGCAGTTCCTTCGGTTCGTACAGCTCAAAGGTCCGCACGAGCGGCGGCCCTTTGAGAAGGCCGCCCGCGACCTGCTGCAGCTTCGGCCACAGGCTCACTGTGGCGGCTTCGGCATCTTCCTTCGATTCCCAGAGGCTCAACGCGCCGCATTCTCCCGTATCACGGTCGGCAAAGAATGTGGCCCCCTTGAATCCTCTCATCGTCTTGTAAATGGGGGCAAATGTGTCGGCCACCATCTCCCCCGTTGAATGCATCCCCGGTCCGAAGTTGACCAGGATCAGTCGCGTATACATCAGCACACCCCCTTTTGCATGCCTCGCGGTGCCAGGATATGCCCGCGTATCCCCCGGCCCGGCGCGGCGGGGGTCTCCCGTGTTTCTCACCTCGTGAGCAGCACGGGGCATTTCGAGCCTTTCAGCACGTTCCTTGCCACCCCGCCAACAAGATATTTCGCGATACCCGATTGGCCGAGGGAGGCGATCACGATGAGGTCGATCCCCTTCTCCTCGCTTTCCTTCAGTATCTCTTCATAGACGATACCCGTCCGCACATCGGTTGCCACATCGAGGCTCCCGGCCCGGGGGACCCTGTCGAGCTGGTTTCTCAGTCTTTCCTGCGCCTCCCATCGCAGAACGTTCTCGAACTCCGGGCGAATGACAGCTATCACGTGGGTGACGAAGACCTTGGCCTGGTACTCTCTTGCGATGTCGAGGGCCTGTTTCAGCGCCTTGTCGGAATGCTCCGAAAAATCGGTGGGCACAAGTATCCTTGTCGGCATGAGCATCGCACATCATCTCCTTTGCGTATGATCTCTGCCTAATTCAAGTATAGCCGCTTTTCAGGGGAATTGCTGAGGGATCTCCGGCTCCCTCAGCCGAGCTCGAAACTCGTGATGCCGAAGACCTTCTCCATGGGAACGGCGGGAGCCTCCCTGCTGTACATCCTGCCTGTTTCGAACACGGATGTCATGCCGTGGTCCCGCACGAAGGCGACCGCAGCCGGATTGTTTGCCGGGATGTCCAGGAACACCGGCGCCCGCTCCGGCACGTTTCCTGTCAGCGCGTCGAACAACTGTTCGGCGATATCGGGAGAATCGGCGAAAAGAGGTCCTATTTTGAACCCCGTCCTGCAGGGGCGTATGACACCGTAGCCTTTGATCCTGCCACCTTCGGCAAGACCCAGGGCCGTCCCGTCGGGGCGGATGATCCACTTTTCGAGGAACCTTGCCCGTCGCGCGGGGAAGATGCCCGAATCGTAGGAGACGACGGCATCGAAGGGGAGGGTTGTGAGATCGACGATGCCCGCGGGGTTCGATGCCCCGCTTCCCCGGCCCTTGTAGCGGATGTTCCTGTGGGCGAGGGTGAAACCGAACTTCTCATAGTTCCTGATCTTTGCCACCACTCCGTCTATGCCGATGTTACGGGCGCCGAGACGGCTCATCGCCCATCTTCCAAGCTCAACACCGTACCATTTTCCGCGCAGTTCCTTGCGGACGATGTAGAAGCCTATAAAACCGAAGGATTCACCGTAGGACACGGCCGAGACGCACCCCACCGGACGGCCGTCCACTTCCCCGATGAAGAAACCATCGGGGTCCGCGTGGTAAAAACAGGCGGCGTCGGTGAGTCCCGGGTTCCACCCTTCCTCCGCCGCCCATTCCACGGCAACCTCAACATCCTCGAGCGTCATCCGCCTGATAACGAACCCCCGGTTGATCATCCGCCCTTTTTCCTCGCCCCTAAACCCTTGACAGGCTGTTGATAAACTCATTTTCTACGTCATTCCGGCGAAGGCCGGAATCCAGAGGTTTTTCTAACTCCTCGTTTTTCCTGGATTCCGGCCTTCGCCGGAATGACGAATGAGTACGAACCGCCTTCAGAGATCACTTCGTCAACCGCCTGTTGAACCTTGCAACCTTGAACCCCTTCTCTATATCGCCTCTATCGTTGAAGGCGGTTTCGTTGCGATGTTGTAGGTCACGCTCACGACGCCGGGCACTTCCTTGCAGATCCTCGAAGCTATACGCGTGAGCTTCGAGTAAGGGAGGTTTGTCGGCGTGGCCTTGCGTGCGTCCACGGAATCCCAGCACCTGACCTCGATCTGGCGGCCGAAGTCCCTCCTGCCGTCGCGCATCCCTGTCATCCTGTCCTCGTGAAGGATCGCCAGGTACTGGAAGGCCTTCACCTTCGCGAGCTCCTCCTCGACGACGACAGTCGCGAGCCTCACGATCTCCACCTTTTCCGGCGTGACCTCACCAACGACGCGGGCGGCGAGCGCCGGACCCGGGAAGGGTATCCTCTTGTACATGGATGCGGGAAGACCCAGGGCCGACCCGACCTTTCTCACGCCGTCCTTCCGAAGCTGCACGAGGGGTTCCAGGATATGATAGCCGAAGGTCTTTTTGGGGTCTATGCCGAGCTGTTCGAAGACATTGTGCTGCCTCTTGATGCCCGCGACGGTCTCGTCGATGTCGGTGAGGATCGTCCCCTGCAGAAGGTGTTTCGCCTTGCTTTTCGTGACAAGCTTGCCGAAGACATCCTTGTAGAATGTCTGGGTGATGGCCTCGCGCTTTTCCTCCGGGTCCGTCAACCCTTTAAGCGCCTTGAAGAACTTCGCCTTCGCGTCGACAATCTCTATGGTGACGCCAAGACCCTTGAAGATCGCCTGTATCCGCTGCGGCTCGTCCTTTCGCATGAGGCCGGTGTCGATGAAATAGGTCTTCAGCCTCTCACCCAGCGCCTTGTGGCCGAGCATGGTGACCACCGATGAGTCGACCCCGCCCGACAGGGCGTTGATCGCCACCCCCGTGCCGACGGCCGCCTGTATCTCAGCCGCCTTTTCCTCGATGAACTTCTTCACGTTCATTCCCTTTGCCTTGATCTCCCTGCCACCCGCCATCAGCACCCTCCTTTGATATTTTCTTTTGCCTGCAGCCTGAAACCTGAAACTATCTTTCCCGCCAGTCGGCTATTACCCGCCCCTGGCCCTTCTTCTTTTCCCATGACCCATCACCTATTGCCCGTTCGTTGCCCGCTTTTGCCTTTGATCATCCCATAATGCGCCGCGCCCCACAGGCCGCTGTCCTCGCTCACTATGAGGGACACGGGGATCTGTCTGAGCATGGGACCGTAGTGCCGGGATTCGGTGAATTCCTTCCTGAAATGGTCGTTCACGACGAGAAAAGGGTTCTTCATCGCGACGCCGCCGGCGATGAAAAGCCCTCCCAGGGCAAGGACCGTCAGCGCGTAATTGCGGCAGGCACGAGCGTAGAAGCGCGAGAAGAGGACGGTCGTCTCCGACTCCGGAGGGATCTCGGCGACGATGTCCTTCGGGCTCATCTCCCGCCCCGTCAGAAAGGCGTGGAGGTGCGTGAGGCCCGGTCCGCTCACGACGATATCGCCGTAGGGATACTCCGCCCCGGTCCTTTCCATGAGAAAATCGCGGTATGCCGTTTCCGTTTTCCCGTAGAAAGGGAACGCGGCGTGGCCCGCCTCCGAGGGCAGGGGCAGGAAGCCGCCCCCGTCCGTGGCCAGAAGGGCACAGTGCCCGAGGCCCGTTCCAGCGCCGATCACCGCCATGGCCGCCCGGGGCTCGGGTACCCCCGCCTGAACCGCCTGTGTCTCCAGTCTCTCCGCAAGAGGGCAGGCAAAGGCCTGCGCGACGAAGTCGTTGATGAGGAATACCCTCGTGCCGGCAAGGCGCGCGCGGAGGCCCGAAACGTCCACGTCCCAGGAGACGTTCGCCAGCGAGGCGCAGGTGTTCTCCTTGACGGCGCCAGGAACGGCAAGGACCACGATGTCCCAGGACACTCCCGCCGGTATGGACTTAAGGCCGAGGGCCCTGTCGATGAGGTCGTCGAGGGACGAGGCGTTCGCGGTCTTCAATTCCACCCTGTCGACGCATGACAGGCTCCCGCTGTCTTCAACGGTGAAATGGGCGAAGCGGCTGTTCGTTCCCCCTATGTCGACGGCGATGATGTTTTTCATTGTTCCCCCTCATGTGGCCTCGCGTTAAGCGTCTATCGCGCACAGCAGGCTGGGTTTCCCTCTCCGATCCAGCAGTGGAGGCAGAGCTTTTCCCGGGGCAGGCCGATGGCCGCTATCATATCATCGATCTTCTGGAACTTGAGCGTCGTGACGTTTATCTCCCGCGCGATCCAGTCGACCATCTTCCGGTATTTCTCCGAGGTGTCATCGAGATACTCCGCGATATTGTCCGTGCGCCCGCCTTCAAGGGCGTTTATGGCGCGGCGGGCGACGAGTTCGTCGACGGACCGGGTGGAGAGGGCGAATTTGCAGTGGTACATGAGGGGCGGACAGGCCGGGCGGATGTGGATCTCCTTCGCGCCTGAATCCCAGAGCTTGACGACGGTGAAATTCTTGAGCTGTGTGCCCCGCACGATGGAGTCCTCGCACAGGACGATGCGGTTGCCGGCGATGACGTCTCGCACGGGTATGAGCTTCATGGTGGCCACGAGGTCCCGTATCTCCTGGGAGGGAGGCGTGTAGCTCCTGCCGTATCCCGGCGTGTACTTGACCAGCGGTCTGCGGTAGGGGAGTCCCGATTCCATGGAGTAACCGATGGCGTGGCCGACGCCCGAGTCGGGGACGCCGGCAACAAGGTCGGCATCGACGTTGTCGCCCCTGGCGAGAGCCCGTCCCGAGCGCTCGCGGACCACCTCCACGTTAATCCCTTCGTAACTGGAGGCCGGATACCCTGTGTATATCCACAGGAAGGCGCATATCTGGTTCCGGTCCCTGCCCGGCAGTTCGCTCCGCAGACCCGAGGGGCTGAGGCTCACGATCTCCCCCGGCTCGATGAACCTGACCCTCCGGAACCCCAGGTTCAGGAAGGAACAGTCCTCGGTGGCCACGGCATGGTCGCCGTCCTTCTCGCCGATGACGAGCGGCGTGCGTCCCAGACGGTCCCTCGCCGCGTACAAACCGTCTTCCTTGAGGAGCAGAATGGAGGCTGAGCCCTCGATGCGTTCATAGACACCCTTGATGCCCTCGATAAGGGTTTTGCCCTGGGTGATGAGCTTCGCGATGAGCTCCACCGAATTGATGCCGCCTCCGGACATCTCGCTGAACGTCTCGCCGCTGTCGAGGAGTTCCTTGGCGAGCTCGGCCGCGTTCTCCACGATGCCTGAGGAAACAATGGCGAAGGTGCCGAACTTGGAACCAATGATAAGGGGTTGGGTATCGCGATCGCTGATGACCCCGATGCCCGAATTACCCTTCATCTCCTTGTATTCTTCGAAGAACTTCGACTTGAACTGGGATTTGCTGATATCGTGTATACTGCGGTGGAACCGGTCTCCCAGTACGGCCATCCCTCCATATTCCGTTCCCATATGCGAGTGATAATCGGTACCGTAGAGCAGGTTGCTCGCGCAATTTTTCTTCGATATTATGCCGAAAACTCCGCTCATACGCCCTCCCTGGTAGCATCCTCATGTGTTGTCAGTGATGTGTCCTAAATGGCAACGATATGATATATGGATTCCCCGGAAAATTCCACAGGAATGCACACGCTCCCGCCCCCCCAACGCCCCGGCAGTCTCTCCTCGCTTTCAGACTTGTGACGGTCTCTGACCAGCAACCCGCAACCCGCAACGGTTTTCTTTAAGTTTCCCCCCGCCCATACCGAGTATACCTGTAGACGGCGCCGATGAGGCAATGTCGGGAATGCCGCAGCATCAGGGGCAGGGTTGCCAAAGAAAGATAAGGAGATTATATTACAGCCATGACGACGGAAGAACAAAAATTGGTCACCAGGTACGCGGATCAGGCATTCAGGGGAACGACGATACGTCAGGAATATCCCGTGTGCGAATGCGGCAAGATCTTCAGCGAGAAGAATCTGTGCGACGCTCCGGGGGTATTCTTCAAGAGCGTAGACGTCTTCGGGAAGACATACACGCTCATCGAGCCTGTCTGCCCCATATGCAAACGCAAGATCCCGGCAAGCTTCAACATCCTTAACTAGCTCCTGCCCGGTGACTTCCCCTTAAACTTTTCCTTGCCCCGGAAGGAGCTTCCCGTGATCAATATGCCGGGAGAGGAATTCCGCTTCTCCATCTCAGCAAACCTGCGTGCTACAGTGAGGTTGCCATTACCTTTCGTCCTTTAAGAACAATTCGTGGTATTCGGGTTCGGTGAGGTGTTTCTTGAGCATCTTGCCCAGGACCTCGAAGACCTCCGCCAGGTCCTCATCGGACATCCTCTTGAGCATGATCTTCATAAGCGCGTCGTCGGAGAATTTCTGGAGGTAGGCCTGCACCGTGTTCTCGTCCGTCTTCCTGTCCATGCCGTAACCGAGAAACCCGTCGAAGTTCTCGACGAAAAGATGGGAATGCTTTGCCATAACCTCACCCGCCTTGCTGTATTGGACCGCGTCCACCGGACACGCCCGCCGCTAGTCTAATCCAGAACAAAAAGAAAGTTCAAGGGTTCCAAAGTTCAAAGGTTCAAGGGTAAAGGAACAGGACAGGACAGCTCCGTTCTCGATGTCTCTTAACTTTGAACTCTTGAACCCTTGAACCGTTTCTTAGTCTTCCCCGTGGTGCGCTGCGGCGGTGTCGCGGAAGGAGGTGGTGGCCTCCTGTTCGAGGACGGCGAGGATCCTCTCGGCAAGCGGTCCGTAGGAGGGGTGAGCGCGGAGCCTGGGCCGCTCCATGTCGACGTCGATGATGTCGAGTATCCTTCCGGGGCGCGCGGACATGACCATGATGCGGTCGGCAAGGTAGATGGCCTCGTCGACGCCGTGGGTCACGAAGAGGATCGTCTTGCGATGGTTTTCCCAGATGCGAAGGAGCTCCTTCTGGAGCAGGATGCGCGTGTGGGCGTCAAGGGCCCCGAAGGGCTCGTCCATGAGAAGGACATCGGGGTCGTTGGCGAGGGCCCGTACGATGGCGACACGCTGCCTCATGCCCCCCGAGAGCTCGTGGGGAAAGGCCCGCGAGAAATCCTCCATTCCGACGAGGCGCAGATACTCCATGGCCTTCGCCTCCCGCTCGTCTCGCGGCGCTCCCAGGAACTCCGGGCCGAGTGATACGTTGTCGAGGACGTCGCGCCACGGCAGGAGCGAGTATTCCTGGAAGACCATCCCGATCTCCCTGCGTGGCCGGGAAACCGTTTCCCCCCGGTAGTCTATCCTGCCGGCGGTGGCCGTCTCGAGGCCCGCGATCATCCTTAGCAGGGTCGATTTCCCACACCCCGACGGCCCGACGATGCACACGAAATCGTTCTCGGGGATGTCGAAGGTCGCCTCGGCCACCGCCTTGAGGGCGGTGCCGTTGTTTGTCCGGAAGTCCTTGCGCAGGGCCTCGATGCGGAGAATAGGGGCGGTCGTCATCGTGTCAGCCTCGTCCACGCGAACCTGCGGTTCTCGATGACACGGAAGAAGAGGTCGAGGAAGGCGCCGATGGCCCCGATGCTGATCATGCCGGCGATCACGATGTCCGTCCTCGCCAGAGTATAAGCGTGGGTGATGAGGTAGCCGACGCCGGAGAGGCTCCCCGGGAGCATCTCCGCGGACACGAGGCACATCCAGGCCACACCCAGCCCTATCCGCATGCCGTTGACTATGGACGGGGAGGAAGCGGGCAGGAGGATCTTCCGGAAGATGTCTCTTTCGCTTGCCCCCAACACCCGCGCCGAGTCCAGAAGGGTGCTCCGCACGCTCATCACACCGTGTATGGTGCTCGTCAGGATCGGGTAGAAGGCCCCGATGAAGATGATGAAGACCATGGAGAACTTGAGATTATTGAGGTAGACGTAGCCCAATCCCTTTTGCACGTCGAAGAGGGTCGCCAGGCTTGCCACCCCGAACCATGCAAGCACGAGCGGTACCCAGGCCAGCGGCGGAATGGGTCTGAAAAGCGCCACGAAGCCGTTGAGGAGCCTAAAGGCCATGCCGTAATATCCCATCAGGATCCCCAGAGGCACGGCGATACAGACAGCCAGCAGGTAGCCTGCCAGCACCCTGACGAGACTGATGGCGACGTTGATGACGAGGGACCCCATCGCGATAAGGCTCTCCGTCGGCTTGAGGAACAACTCGGTCACCTGCCCGACACCGGGCAGGATGACCTCATTGTTCAGTTGCCGGGCCATAATGTCCCAGAATACAAGGAAGAGGCAGGGCACGAGCACATAGGCTCCCGCCCTGACAAGTATGCTCTTCAGGCCCATTCTACATCTTCACCTTGTCGATGAAGCGCATATCGAAGAGCACCGGTTTCACCTCGTCGATCTTCTTGCCTTTCAGCGAGCCCTTGAAGTTTCCCATTCCGTTGAGGACGCCCATCAGCTTGTCGGCACCCCGCATCCAGCTCTTGTTGAATTTCGCCAGAAAGACGAGTGTCGACGCTTTGGCCGCGTCGGCGGGCAGGCCGATCCATTCCGCGGTGATCGTTGCCGCCTCCATCCTGTTCTTGTTGCACCAGACGTTGGCCTTCGCGATGAGCTCCACGAACTTCTGCACCACCTCGGGGTGTTTTGCGATGGTCTCACCGCTCGCCGCCGTGACGCAGCAGGGGAAGTCATGCCAGTAGCCTTTTGGCGGCAGGTCCCTGAGGTCGATAAGGATCTTTCCCACGCCCCGGCTGACGGCTACCTCAGGGAAGGGTGAAGGCCCCACGATCGCGTCGACCTGCTTGCTCGCCAGCGCGGGGATCATGTTCGTCGTGCCCTTGAGGTCCGCGAGGAGGATTTTGGCCGACTGGTCGTTGGGGTCTTCCGTGACCTTGATGCCGGCATTCTTCAGCGCTGCTTCCAGGACGATCTTCGGCGCGCTCGTCGGCGAGTGGTACCCGATCTTGACAGGTTTTGAAGCCTTCTTCACGTTCTCCATGAAGGAGTTCCAATCGGTGAGCGGGGAATCCTTGGGGACCACGAGGCCCATGCCCTCTGTCTGCAGGGGGCTTAAGATCTTCATCGGGGTGCCCTTGTCTATCCCGGCCATGATGGCGGTCACCGAGGCCATGGCCAGGTCGAGCTGGTTGCGCGCGAAGAGGGCGGCCGTCTCCGATCCGCTTTTCGCCACGATCAGCTGGAGGACGGCTATGGCTTTCCCGCCTGCCACCAGTTCGTACTTGTCCTTGTCAATGACAGGCCGAAGGTAGACCCCCATGTCTTTGAAGGCCTCCCCTTTTTTCGCCGCCACGATGAACGACGTGTGATGGGTCGTGAAGATATAGCCCACCTTCAGATTCGGGACGTCCGCGGCGAAGGCGCCGGAGACAAGGACGAAGACCGCAAAGATCGCGACAAAGGGCATCAGCTTCAAACTCTTGAACATATGCATTCATACCTCCTCTTATTGTGATATTCCTGTACCGGAAAAGGCGTTCCCTTTGCCGGATCGATACCGGTGCGACAGGGCTCAGCAGGACTCCAGAAGGGCCTCCACGCGCGTGCGTATCTGTTCGACGTCACCCAGGGAAAAGTCCGTCACTATCTTGAGGAACGGCAGGCCGTGGCTCTTCTCAACGTGCTTGCCCACCTTATGCGATTCGATGTTGAAGGAATGGCACGCTTGGAGCACGACGTCGATGACGGCATCGGGCCTGAACTTCTCTATGAGACGGGTCATTTCGGTGAGGCGCCGGGCGTTGGGGGTCATGCAGGAGCAGGGTATCTTGAGATAACGCTCGCTGAGCGCCCTTACGGGGTTTCCGGTGCCTTCTTCGATGTCCGTCATGAAAGGCTTGAATCCCGAGCATGCGTCGAGGGCGACGATCACGCCGCCTGCCTCTTCAATGATCCTGAAGACCTTTTCGGCATCGCCGCTGACGGGACAACCGGTCACGAGCACGCGGGGAGCCCCGGCAGAGCCGTAGACGTATCCGGCCTCCCGGCGAGCATCAAGAACTTCTATTGCCTTATCACAAAAGGGCTCCATTTCTTCCCCCCTCGATCCCTGGGCCAGAAAGGCAAGGTCATATATCTCCCGCCAGCCCACGATGGAAGGCTTGACCGCCGCATACTCAAAGACCTTCCGCATCATGGCGCTCTTGCGGTTGCTGTCCACGATGGCGGCCTCGATAGCGTCCTCAGTCGTTCCGGCCCCGAGGGTTTCTTCGAGAAATCTCCGGAGCTTTCCGATCATCAACGTCCAGTTCACGACCGCCTCGTTCTCGTCGGGGACCTGGGGCAGATCCATGATATAGGTGGGCTTCACGTCCGCTATGAGTTCGAACATCTTCTTCTTGCCATCACAGGTCGTTTCGCCTATGATGACATCGGAGAGCCCATAGAAAGGACAGGTATCGGTGATGATGAAACCGTAGCTGGACTTGATAAGGGGGCAGAGATTGGCAGGAAGGACAGTTTCCGCCGCCTCTATCGTTCCGTCGGAAAAGGCGCAGAGCGTTGCCGGTGCGATATCCATGGCCAGGATAAGCTCGGCCGGCGCATACCCGCAGTAAACCCCGGCGACCTTCTTTCCGTTCGCCCGTTTTTTCTGAAGACGGGCAAGAACCCTTTTCGTGGGGGGGCCGCCGGTGTATTCATCGTTGATAAGAGGTTCAACGGTTCCCTTCATTCCACGCTCCTTTCGCTGTTATCATACCCGCCCGACCCCTCTTTTGCCGACTCCCGGCGTGGTCTTGCCGAGGCGGCATGGATCGCAGCGCCCAAGGCTCCCACGCTCTGCGGGTCCGGAGGGACCACGACCGGGCGCGCCAGCTCCTCGGCTAACAAGGCTTCAACGCAACTGTTGAGCGCGACGCCTCCGGCGAAAAAGACCTCACCCGACGGTGCTATGCGCCGGAGCAGGGCTGTCGAGCGGCTCACGATGGCCCTGTGGATGCCGAGCGCCACCTCGGAGCGAGCGGCCCCCTTTGCCGTGAGCGATATGACCTCGGATTCCGCGAAGACCGTGCACATGCTGTTTATTTTCTCGAAGCGCCCCGCTGACAGTGCTGCCTTCGGGAACTCCTCCAGGGTGTAGCCGAGGGCATGCGCCATGATCTCGAGGAAGCGGCCCGTGCCGGCGGCACACTTGTCGTTCATCTCAAACTTGCTCATCTCGCCGCCCTCGCTCAAGGAGATGACCTTCGTGTCCTGCCCTCCGATGTCGAGGATCACCCTGCAGGACGGGTGAATGGCCTTCGCCCCCAGGGCGAAGGCCTTGATCTCGCTGATGACGGGGCAGTCGAGGTGCCCCTTCAGGAGGTGACGGCCGTATCCGGTGGCCACAATGGTGTCGTAATGGACCTCCTCCATGAGGGCACGTGCCGCTTCCAGGGGGTCGTGTGAGGTGAGGCCCTTGCGTGTGAGGACCGTCTCGCCTTGCTCAATGACCACGAGTTTCACGGTCCGTGAACCGATGTCGAGGCCGGCCGTCCTCATCCTTGATGGATCCTTTCGACGAACGCCTCGATCCGGGTCTTGAGTTGACCCATGTCTTCCTGGCTGTAGTCCGTTTCGAGGCGCAGGACCGGAATGCCCGAACCTTCGAGGGCTGCTTCCACGGGACCGCTCTCCACCAGGTAGGGCTGGCAGAACTGGAGGCTGTAATGGATAACGCCACGGGCGCCGTACCTGCCGAACATGTCCCCGACGTGGTCAACGCGGGAGGGATTCGGCGTGAAGACGGCGCAATCGATGTTGAAGTAGCGTTCGGTGATCGCGTCGAGCATCTCCGGCAGGGTGGAACCCTGCGTCTCGGTGAGCCACCTCGTACCGCGTTCCCCCACACAGGATTCTTCGGCCACGATCACGGCCCCGCTGGTTTCAACGATGAACGGGACCTTCCAGTTGGGTACCGCCATGGGGCATCCCGAGATGACAAGGCGGGGCGTTCCCTTCGGGAGCACTCCTTCGCCCTTCTTCACGCGCTCCTCAAGCTCATCGCAGAGGGCGTTGACGGAAGCGGTGAAGCGCGCCGGATCGTCGTAGAAGAAGATCTGGTTGACGAGAAGCGCGTCGAGGCCGGAGATCGGGGCGGGGTCGGCCTTGCGCAGCTCGGCGAGGCGCTTCACGGCCTGTCTCTTGGCGTTCACGGTCGCTATGCCTTGTTTCAGGCTTTCGACGGTGACCTTCCGTCCGCTCTTCTCTTCGAGCCTTGTGACGAACCTTGCGTACTCTTCCTTGAGAAGTGCTCTCCCGGGACCGCTTTTCATCTGGGGCAGGTCCATGATATGGAGGTCCTTCACCATGGGTCCGAGGACCTCGTAGGACTTCTTCTTGCCGTCACAGGTGTTCTCGCCGACGACGATATCGCTCGCCTCGAGGTAGGGGCACACGAGGCCCCGCTTGAAACCGAAGGCGGACTTGATCAGCGGGCAGAGATTCCTGGGGACCACCTCCTCGGCGCCCTCGAAGTTGAACTCCGCTCCCGCGCAGAGACCGACGGACACACCGTCCACCGCGAGGATAAGCTCCTCGGGTACGAAAACACAGTAGGAACCCACAACGATGCGGCCCTCAGCCTTCGCGTCCATGAGTTCTTTGATCCTGAGGCCGTGCACCTCGCTCATCACGAAGTCGAAGTATTTCATCCCCTCAGGCCGGTTCTTCTGGGAAAGGAAGATGTCCTGATACGCGCCGCCAAGGACGGACAGGAGCGCGTCATGGCCCTTGAGGTCAAGGCCGAGATCCGACCACATCTGTGTGTAATCTGACATGAAAACCTCCTGAAAATAAAAGATCCGGCCGCGGATACCCGCACCGGACCCTTTGAGGAGGTCATTCGAAGATCTAAGGTGGGGAAACCGCGAGCACCGTTGTGACGGGGAACCGCCCGGGCCCCCGGTACACTGCTCAGCCCAATGGAATGAATATGTTTGTTGTTCTGAACATAGTCTTTACAGTTATTTGTGAGATAATGTAACTGAATGGACTTGGAGATGTCAAGCTTTGTGCGGGCGGGGGTGGTCAGGGGGTGTCAGCGTCGCACGATCCGGGCAAGAAGACAGCGTCCGCCGGGGAATCCGCTGACAGGGTCGAGACACGCGTCGTCGGTGAGCACATTCGCGTTGGCTTCATCCCAACCGTGAGACATGGAGATAACACCGGCGAGTATTGACGGAGTCCGCTTTGCCCTGACCTCGATGCTCCCTCTTAATGTCTCGACGAGGACCATGTCGCCATCCTTCACCCCGAGACTTTCCGCTGTGGAAGGATGGATCTCGACGTACGGCTCCGGGACGCGGGTCCGCAGCGAGGCGACATTGCGGAAGCGGGAATGGAGGTATTCGAGCCTTCGGGCGCCCGTTGTGAGCACAAGGGGGAACCGGGACGCGACATCCGGGGTCGAAAGGGGGCTCTCGGCGGGTTCGGCATAGGTGGGGACCGGGTCGTAATCGTGGCGCCTGAGCAGGCCCGAATAGATCTCGACCTTGCCTGAATCCGTATTGAAGCCTTCCTTTTCGTATTTCTTCGCTGTCCAGCGGTGATAGGGGTAACCTTCCGGCATGTCTCTCAGGTCATCACAGGTGAGTTCCAGGGCCTTCAGCCTGAAGGTGATGGCCTCTTCCTCCGTCCTCCAGGGAAAAGAATCCGAATGGCCCATGCGGACCGCGATCTCTCTCCATATTTCCCAGTGTGTGGGCAATCCCCCGTCATTGCATATCTTCGGGGCGAGCCCGATACGGGGTTCGAGGGAGATATGGGAACTCTCCCACAGCTCATGGCCCCCGAGAAAGGACGCGCAGGGGAGGACGAGATGAGCCGCGCGTGCCGTTGCCGTCATGACAGGATCGATCACGGCCAGGAATTCAAGCCTTGACAGCGCCTCCCGGACCCGGCCTGAATTGGGCCAGGTGAGCACGGGGTTGCTTCCGGCCACGACGAGGCCCTTCAAAGGATAGGGTTTTTCCTCCAGGATGGCCCGAGCGTAAAGATTTGCCTGCGCGTTTCGCGAGACCTTGTGGAACAACGGGTATTCATCGGCACCGATAGCCTGTTTCACTCCGCTGCCCGGCATCAGTTGCAGGTCCGACAGCGGTGCCTCATTGAGGAAGACGGCCCCGCCGGCGATATCGAGATTGCCTGTGATAGCCTGAAGAGCGGCGATGCCGCGGGCGGCCTGAAAACCGTTTGTGCTCAGTTCAACAGCCACGCCCAGGGATATGCAGGCGGCCGGTGCCGACGCGTAAAGCCGGGCCGCCTTTCGTACCCGTCCCGCCGGTATGCCCGTGATCCTCTCCACCTCCTCCGGCGGATAGGCATCAACAGCGTGACAAAGAGCGTCAAAACCGACCGTCCATCTTTCGACAAAGTCCTTGTCGTAGAGGTGTTCCTGGACTATCAGGTGAAGAAGGCTCAGAGCCAGGGCGCCGTCCGTGCCCGGCCTTACCTGGAGATGCAGGTCCGCCTTTTCGGCGAGAGGCGTCCTTCTCGGGTCTATGACGATGAGCGCGCATCCCCGTTTTCTTGCCTCGGCGATCTCGTTGACGAAAGAAGGGGCGGATGAACCCGGGTTCTTCCCCCACAGGACGATGCATTTGCTCCGCGCGTAATCACCGATCGGCATCTTGCCGAAGGTGACCATGTTGGCCATTGATTTTGATTCGTAGCAATGGCTGCCGCAGGTCGAGAAATTGGGTGTGCCGTAGAGGGCGCAGAAGCGTTCGGCGTAGGGCAGAAATTCCTTCCCCACTCCCGCGTGTCCCACGTGGACCGCCAGTGCCTCGGGGCCGTATTTCCTTCGTATTCCGTCCAGCTTTTCCGAAAGGACCGCGAAGGCCTCCTCCCACGATACCTCTTCCCAGGCGCCGGGCCCCACCTTCCTGACCGGGTGCCGCAGCCGGTCAGGCGTTCTGAACATTTCCGGCAGGGCGCGTCCCTTGGGACAGATATGTCCCCTGCTTACCGGGTGGTCGTGATCGCCTTCAATGGCGGAGAGCTGCCCGTTCTCCAGTTTGAGCATCATTCCGCACGTGCCGCTGCAGATACCGCAGACGGTGCGGTTACCGGTGAATTCCTCCGGCCCTTCGTCGGCGGACCCGGGAATCGGCTGGTCTGAATATGTCATCACTCGTCGTTCCTTTTGTTGGCACTCTGCTGGGACTCGCGGGCGTAGCCCGCCGTGTCCGGTTTTTTCTTCAACGTTATCGAGTAGATGCCTCCCGGTTCCTCGGCGACCTCAATCGAACACCCCGTGTGCCTGGCCAGGACCCGAATGTTCTCCAGAGATTCCCGGGTGTCCACGATGATCGTGGTCTCGTCATTGAGTTCGATGGATCGCCTGGCAAGGAGGACCGGCTCAGCGCAACCCAGACCTTTCGCGTCTATGTATTCGGACATGTGCTGCAAACCCCTGATGGCCTTTCAGCCGGCAACCGGGCTGTTTTCCCCTGCGCCTTCCTTTCCCTTTCTGACTATGGCCCTCTTCTCTTCGGGAAGAGGCGGTGGAACGGGTTTGCCCACGAGCTTCGTCACGGCGCCGAATTTGGACGGACAGGCCGTAAGGCACGTCCCGCACCGGATGCATTTGTCCTGATCGATCACGTGGACCTGGCTCTTCGCGCTGATGATCGCGTCCGCCGGGCATCTCCGGGCGCAGGTCATGCAGGCCTGACATCTGTCCGGATCGATCCAGTACGATGGTGCCTCCCGGATAAGGCTCTCTATCTCCTCGGAGGTGTAGAGCTTCGTGTAATCCTCGTTTATGTCGTGGAGGGCGAGCTTCTTCATTTTCTCCAGCTTTATATAGGGGACGAGTTTCGCGATCCTCTCGATCCGCGCGTTGAGTTCCGCCGTCTCCAGCCCCTCGCTCTTTCCGAGAGGCCCCAATTCCTCTATCTCCCGGGCGAACTCGTTCATGATGTTGGCAAAGCGGATGCCCTCGCCTGCGGAGACCCATTCGAGGCGCAGTCTCTTCGGGTTTATGCCGATGTGTTCGAGGAGCTTCCTGCAGAGGTTCACCATGCTCATGGCGTCGTAATTCCCCTCGGGATTATAATGGCAGTCGTTTATGTGGCAGCCGCCGACGAACATCCCGTCCACTCCGTTCGCGAAAGCGAGGAGTATGTGCTTGAGGTCGACCCTTCCGGAGCACATCACCCGTATCAATCGTATGTACGTGGGGTATTGAAAACGGGAGACCCCACAAAGGTCCGCCCCGCCATAGCAGCACCAGTTGCATATGATACCCAGCATCTTCGGTTTGAATTGGCCTTCTGAACTCATCCTCTCTTACCTCCCTGATCTCTTATCCTGTATTCCAGCGGTACGCTGATATGCGCTGTTAGGCATTGCCGACCGCCGCATCTTTCTGTTCCACGATGTCGCCCTTGTGGAGCCCCGCGAGTATCTGGCTGAAGATCTCCTCGTCGGTGTAATGCTTGAGCTGGATGGCACCCGTCGGGCACTTCGAGTTGCACAGGCCGCATCCCTTGCAGAGAACGGGAATGACCTCGGCCTTTCGTCCCTGCTTTGTCTCGCGAAGCTCGATGGCGTTGTACGTGCAGGCCGGCGCGCAGGCGCCGCATCCCATGCACTGCTTTTCGTTGACGGCGCAGACAGAGCCGGAGGCCACCACGGTATCGTTCGCGAGAAGCGTCAGGGCCCGCCCCGCCGCCCCGTAAGCCTGGCTTATCGCCTCGGACATGAGCTTGGGGTAATGCGCGGTCCCGCAGAGATAGACCCCCTCCGCGGCAAAATCGACGGGCCTTAACTTCACGTGGGCCTCCTGGCAGAAGCCGTCGGGTCCGAGGGCAACCTTGAAAAGCTTGGACACGTCCTGGCTTTCCGCCGAGGGGATAATGGCGGCAGCCAGCACGACAAGGTCGGCGTCGATCTCGATCCCTTTCCCGAGGACATAGTCCGGGGCCGTCACCTTGAGTACGTCCCGGCCGTCCTCCGCCTTGCCGGGTTCCACGAGCGGCTTGTTATCGGGCTCGTAGCGGATGAACCTGACGCCTTTCCCCGCCGCTTCCCTGTAATAGTCCTCCTTGAACCCGTATGTCCGCATGTCCCGGAAGAGGACGCAGACGTCCATGTCCGGGTTTCTTTCCTTCAGGAGAAGGGCGTTTTTGATGGACTCGCTGCAGCATATCCTGCTGCAGTAGTTGCGCTCCTCGTTGCGGCAGCCGACGCACTGTATCATGACCGCGCTCTTCGCGCCGAGGACCTTTTCGTCTCCAGCGGCGATCTTTTCCTCCAGTTCCAGGTGGTTCATCACCCTGTCGTCTTTCCCGTAGAGGTATTCCGTCGGAGTGTAGAGGTCGGCGCCTATCGCGATGACGGTGGCACCATGCTTTATCTCGACGGTCCCGCGGCTCGACTCTATCTTCGTCTGGAAGTTGCCGACGTAGCCCGTTGCCTCCGGAATGGTGGCACCGGTGTAAACGTGTATCATGGGGTGGCTGTAGACCTTTGCCACAAGGTCTTTAAGGAACGCCTGGACGTCGAGCCCCTCGAGGGTGTAGTGGAGCTTGCGCACCATCCCGCCCAACTCCTTTTCCTTCTCCACCAGCCAGACCTCGTGACCCTGCTTCGCGATGGACAGGGCGCTCGTCATGCCCGAGATCCCGCCGCCCATCACAAGGGCCCTCTTGTCGACGGGCAGGTCGAACTCCTGAAGGGGCTCAAGGTGGCAGGACCTCGCCACGGACATCCTGATGATGTCCTTCGCCTTCTGCGTGGCCGCCTCCTTTTCCTTCGAATGGACCCAGGAGCAATGCTCCCTGATGTTCGCCATGTCATAGTAGTACTGGTTGATCCCCGCCTCGCGCAGGGTGTCCCTGAAGAGAGGCTCGTGCGTCCTCGGGGTGCAGGCGGCAACGATGACCCTGTTGAGACCCCGCCCCTCGATATCCTTCGCGAGCATCGCCGCGGCCTCGGTGGAACAGATGAAAAGACTTTCCTCGGCGTGGACCACATTGGGGAGTGAGAGGGAGTATGCCACCGTTTCGGGCACGTTCACTATCCTTCCGATGTTGGCTCCGCAGTGGCACACGTAGACCCCTATCCTCGGCTCCTCACCGGAGACGTCCCTTTCCTCGGGATAGACCCTCTCTTTCGAGAGGTTGCCCCGCCTGTAGGAGAGGATCTCCCCGCAGAGAGAACCGGCACCGCTCGCGCTCAGGACCGATTCGGGTATGTCCATGGGCCCCTGGAAGGCGCCGCTGACGAATATCCCCGGGCGGGTCGTCAGGAGCGGATTGGCAGGATCTATCTTGCAGAATCCGTGGGAGTTGAGCTCGATGCCGAAGGCGTCCGCGATGCCCTTGAGATTGGCGGGCGGCGCGAGCCCGACGGAGAGCACCACCATGTCGAACTCCTCTTCCTTCACCCCGTCGTCAGGGGTCGAATACCGTACGGTCACGTTCTTCGTCACCGGGTCTTCGCGCTCTATGGAGACATAGCTCCTGATGAACCGGACGCCGGGGAGGTTCTCCGTCCTCTGGTAGAAGCGCTCGAAGTCCTTGCCGTACGAACGGATGTCGTTGTGGAATATGGTGCACCTGGCGCCGTCGTCATGGTCCTTCGTGAGGATGACCTGCTTCTGGGTGTAGGTGCAGCACACCGCAGAGCAGTAGCTGTTGCCCCCTTCGGTGACCTGCCGGGAGCCCACGCAGTGTATCCACGCTATGTTGTGCGGGTGCTTCCTGTCGGAGGCCCGCAGTATCTCCCCCTCGTAGGGCCCTGTGGCGCACAGGAGCCTTTCGTAGTCGAGGGCGTTGACGACGTTCACGAAGTCGCCGTAGTGGTATTCCTCCCTGAGGCGGGCGTCGAAGGGCTCGATGCCCGGCGACAGGATGATGGCCCCCACCTTTATCTCCACCCTTTCCGGCTTCTGATCGAAGTCTATCGCGTGCGTCTTGCAGGCCGCCTCGCAGATGCGGCACTTGCCTTCCTTGAGATAGAGGCAGCTGTCGTCCACGTAGGTCACCAGCGGGATCGCCTGCGCGAAGTAGATGTGGATGGCCTTGTTGTTCGAGATACCCTGGTTGAACTGGTCGGGGTACTTGACGGGACAGTATTCCACGCACACCGTGCAGCCGGTGCATTTGGTCTCGTCCACGTATCGCGGTTTCTTCACGACGGTCACCGTGAAATCGCCCGCTTCCCCCTCGACCTTCTCCACCTCGGAGTAGGTCAGCATCTCTATGTTGGGATGTCTCTTGCATTCGACGAACTTGGGGGATTCGATGCACATGGAGCAGTCGTTGGTGGGGAATGTCTTGTCGAGATGTGCCATCTTGCCGCCGACGGTGGGCGATTTCTCCACGAAGTAGACCTTGAATCCGGCGGTGCCGAGGTCAAGCGCGGCCTGTATGCCGCTGATGCCGCCGCCGACGATCATGACATCACCGAAGTTGCCCTGCTGGAGATTTTTGCGAAGATGACCCTTGGCCTGTTCCGTTTCCATAACCTCTTTTTCCACTCTTGTCACCTCGTCCAATTATTCAGTGCCCGAAAGATTCCGGTTCTGTTCCAAAAATAGTCTGGTCGGCACGCCTCGGCATTGGATCCCGGGAAGAGAAAGGGCACATGTTCGATCCCTTCATCACGCCTTCTGGACATTCACGGCGCATGCCTTGTACTCAGGTGTCTTTGTCACAACGTCATAAGCGTTGTTGGTAAGCCAGTTGCAGTTGCCATCGCGGTAGTGGAACGTCATCCACACCATGCCTTTCGGTATCATGTCCGTGACGCGCGCCGGCACGGTGACTTTTCCGCGTCTTGATTCCACGATAACCATGTCTCCGTCTGATATGCCCTTCTCTCTCGCGTCATCGATGGAGATATCAGCGGTCTCACGGCTGTAGATGAAATCCATGCCGCTTCTCCCGGTCTGGGTCCTCGTGTGATACTGGGAAAGCCTTCTGCCGGTGCTCAAGACAAAGGGGTAATCCCTGTCGGGGACCTCTTCCGGAGGAGTCCATTCGATGCCCTTGAGGATCCCTTTACCGTGTGTGAATTGACCGTCCCTGTGAACGATCGTGGTGCCGGGGTGGTCTTCGTTGGGGCATGGCCACTGAAGTCCGTCCTTTTCGATCCGGGAGAACGTGATGCCGCCAAACATCGGGCACAGGACAGCGAGCTCGTTGTCGCAGATCTCCCGCCCACTGCCGGACGCCCAGTCATGCCCCATCTTCCTCGCCGTTTCCTTGAATATCCACCAGTTCGGTTTCGCGATGCCGGGAGGGCTCTTGATCGTCCTGACCATACTCACCCGCCTCTCCAGGCTTGTGAAGGTTCCTTCGTCTTCACACCAGGAAGCGGACGGCAGGATAACGTGGGCAAATCTGGTCGTCTCGTTGGGAAAGACGTCCTGAACAACGAGAAATTCCGCGGAACTCAGGCACTTTTCGGCGTGTGCGATGTTTGGTTCAGCATTGGCCAGGTTTTCCCCGAATACCCAGAGTGCCCGTATCTTCTTCGTGAGCAGTCCCTCCATCATGGCAGGTATCACCAGCCCCGGCTTATCGGGGAGGTTCTTGACGCCCCAGGCTTTCACGAACTTCTCCCTGTTCTCCGGTACGGTCACGCTCTGATACCCGGGAAAGACATTCGGCAGTGCGCCCATGTCGCAGGCGCCCTGCACGTTGTTCTGTCCGCGCAGCGGGTTCACACCACCGAATTCGACCCCCATGTTCCCGAGCAGCATTTGAAGGTTCGCGCAGCTCATCACATTGTTCGTGCCGCAGGAGTGTTCCGTTATCCCGAGCGTGTAGATCAGCATCATCGGTTTGGTGGCCGCCATTTCCCGGGCTATCCGGACTATTTCCTCCGCGGGCACTCCGGATATCTCGGCCGCTTTCTCCGGAGGGTAGTCCATGACAGTTTTCTTGAGGTCTTCAAACCCTGTGCAATGGTTTTCCACGAACTTCCTGTCATACAGGTCCTCGTTGATGAGCACGTTCATGATGCCGTTGAGGAAGGCCACGTCGGAGCCGACCTTGATCTGCGCGAATATGTCGGCGCGTTTCGCGAGCTCATGCTTGCGCGGATCGGCAACGATGAGTTTCGCTCCCTTCGAGACCGCTTCCTTGACATAATAGGAGGCAACAGGGTGGGCTTCCGTCATGTTCGTTCCGATGAGGAAGAACATCTTCGCGTTCTTGTACTCGATGATGGAGTTGGTGCCGGCCCCCGACCCGAAGGACGCGGCAAGGCCGGCGACCGTCGGTGCGTGACAGACCCGGGCGCAGTGGTCGATGTTGTTTGTCTGAAAGACGGCCCTGAACAGTTTTTGCATATTGTAGGAATCTTCGTTGATGCTTCGCGCGCAGCTGACACCCGCAACTGCATCGGGACCGGATTCCTCAATTATCCTGGTGAACTTGCTCGCTATGAGATCAAGGGCTTCGTCCCAGGAGGCCTCCCGGAATTGCCCGTTGTCTTCGCGGATGAGCGGTGTGGTGAGCCTGTCCCCGGAGTAGATAAAATCGTAGCCGAAACGGCCCTTGACGCACAGGCGGCCCTGGTTCGGCAGGCCGTCCTCGACGCCGGTCACCCTCACTATCCGTTCTCCCTTGACATGAAGGTCAAGCTGGCAGCCGACACCACAGTACGGGCAGGTCGTGCGGACCTTGTGGGTCTCGTAGGTACGCCCCAGACCAGTTGCCTTCCTTTCTGTTAAAGCCCCCACGGGGCAGACCTGCACGCATTGTCCGCAGAAAACGCAATTGCTTTCCTGCAGAGGCGTGTCGTAGGCGGTGGCGATCTTGGTGTCGAACCCGCGATTGATGGTTTTGATGGCCTCTATCCCCTGGAGCTCCTTGCAGACACGGACGCATCTCAAGCAGAGGATGCACTTGTTGTAATCACGTATTATGAAAGGATTGGAGATGTCGATGGGATGGCTATACCTTTCCCCGTTCATCCGGGACGGGTCGACCTTCAGTTCGTACGCCAGGTCCTGCAGGGTGCAATTGCCCATCTTTTCGCACGTCATGCAGTCCAGCGGATGGCACGATACCAAAAGCTCAACAATGAAACGGCGGGCGCTCAAGACGCGCTCGCTGTCGGTTTTCACCACCATTCCCGAAGTTACAGGAGTCGAGCAGGAAGCTGCCAGGTTTCGCTGGCCTTCGACCTCCACCACGCAGATCCGGCAGGCGCCGGTTGGGGCCAGACCCTCCAGATGGCACAGGGTCGGGATGTAAAACCCGTTGGCTCTGGCTACATCGAGGATCGTCTGACCTTCATCGCCTTCACAAACCTTCCCGTTGATCGTAATCTCCATCAATAATCCCTCCCTTATCTCATTACGAGTGCTCGGTTCACCACAAGCCCGGAGTGCCGCGTTTCCCCGGCCGGCCCTGTGCTCCCGGAAGCGGGGGAACACGCTGTTCGGGCACAACCCGGAATCGTAGAAAGCGCATCATGGATACTGAGATCAAGAACCAAGACCGGCCTCGCTGGCAGGCGGTTTGGCATGAAGACCTCCCCTAAAACAAAAGATCCGGCCGCAGACTCCTGCGCCGGACCCCGGGAGAGGCAGATCGTGAGGTTAAGGCGGAGAAACTGCGAACACGGTCACAACGGGAAACCACCCGGGCTCCCGATATGTTCCTCAACCTGATTGCGGAAGTATATATGCTATCCTGTACATATTCCTCATACCTTTTTGAATAATAGCTAATCTAACTTAATCCCCTCCGAAAGTCAAACGCAACAGGGAAAAGACCGCTTGAGCCGCTTGAACCGAGAGAAGACAGCTTGAGCCGCTTGAACCGAGAAAAGATGGTTTGAACCGCTTGAGCCGAGTAGGGGCAGGAGATTCAAGAACGTTTTCCATTGAAGAAGAAGTCTCCAACTCTCAACAGGTCGTCGATAAAGCCGGGATGACGACGTAACACAGACCGGCCCGGGACCCCACCGCCATTTTTCTATCTTCTGTTTGTAACGCTCAAGCGGTTCAAGCTGTTCAAGCGGTTCTAACGGTCTTCTCAGTACCTGTCATACCACCAGATAATGTCGAAGGCCTCGTTGCGGACCCTGCTGAGGATGTGGGGTTTGTTCTCGCGCATGTATCGGCGGGCCTGTTCGGCCAAGGATGGCGGGAGGTTGGCGAGGAGATAGCGTTCCTCGACGACGGATATGGCGGGGCCGCCGGTCGCGGGCTGTCCGCCGTGCGCCGCCCGGGAGTGCATGTAGACGAAGTCGTCGTAATGATGGTGGGGGATGAAGGGGAAGAACTTTTCCTTCAAACCGCCGCGCGCGCGGTACGCGATGTCGACGTTCTCGACGTATCCCTGCCTTTCTTCGGCGGCGAGCACCTTGCCGAGCTGGTCCCCGTCGGCCCCGTCTTCCGTGAGGATGGCGAACATCGTGTCCCTGTGGACGAGGCACCGGTAGTACTCGGTGGCGGTGAGGATCCCGCGGATCATAAAGGATGCCTCCGTGAGAGACCTGAGCTCCTCGAAGGCTGCGACGATCCCGCGGGCGAGTTCCAGCGCCTGCCCTCCGGGCGGCAGGGAGACACGCCCCGCGTGCCTTACGATGAGGCCCCGCTGTGCCAGGGTGTTCAAGGCCTCTTCGAGCCTCCCGGGGTCATCCGCGGCAAGCTCGATGGACGACTCCTCCATCCCCTCGGGGTTCTCGATAAGGGCCGCCATGATCGCGGGGATCGCGGGCATGGAAAGGAGCATCTCGAAGGTGCTCACCGGTTGCGCAACCTCGGATGTTCCGCTATGATATTAGAATCAGTGACGCTCATGGTCCTTACCTTCTCACATACGAAGACAGCCGAACTGATGGAAGGTTATCACCCTTCTTCCGTGTTCCACCAATTAAGATACGCTATTCTCGAGAGGATGAAAAGTGGCGAGGACGTCATCCCCCTCATTCAGGGTCGCGCCGAGGCGAAGGAAGACGTGATACGGGCGATTCTTTCGAGGGCGCACCCCTATCTCATCTCCGAGGAGGGCACGGGGAAGACGCGGCTCGTCCGGTCGATCGTGGACCTCCTGCCGCCCGTGCCGCGCATCGCGGGCTGTCCCTACAATGACGACCCGGCCTGGGGCAGACGGAAGCTCTGCCCGCGCTGCGCCTCCGTGGCCGACCCGGTGAAGGAGTTCGGCGTCGAGTGGGTGACGGGCGCGGAGCGTTTCTCCCGTGTCCAGGGGAACGAGTACACCAACGAGGCGAAGCTCCTCGGCCTCAAGGACATCCAGGCGATAGCCTCGGGGATGAGCCCCGACGATCCCCGGACGTTCACCGGCACGGGTGTCTTCCGCGCCAACAGGGGGCTTCTCTTCGTCGATGAGCTGCCCGCCATCAGGACGAAGGTGCAGGTCCTGCTCCACCCCATCCTGGAAGAGCAGAAGACGATTCTCGAGGAGTATGGCTGGGAGTATCCCCTCGACCTCTGCGTCGTGGCGACGGGGAACCCCGAGGGTTTCTCCCACGTCAACGAGGTGCCGAGGCCGCTCATCGACAGACTCGAGACGATCTATCTCGACCTCCCCGAAGAGGACGTGGAGCTGGGCATCATGACGGGCAGGGTGTCCCGCCGCGGGAATCCCGATCCTGTTCCTGAAGCGCCCCGGTTTTCCTTCGACATGCCGCCGGAGGATTCGGCGAAGCGCGATACCTTTGCCCCCTGGTGGCTTCTCACCCTCATCAACAGGTCCGTGAGGCAGAGCAGGATGTGCCGGTGGCTCGAGCGCAGTTCGAGCATACGGGGAACGACACACTCCCTCGACCACACGTACTCCACGGCACTGATGCGCGGCTCGCAGGTGGCCTCCATGGGGGATGCCGCGCGGGGCGTCAAGCTCGCCCTTCGGGGCAGGATGCACCTCAGGCAGGACCTCGTCGAGCCGGAGGACCCCGGTGAGACCTTCCGCAGGGTCGACGAGCTCTCCGATGACCTCCTGCGGACGGCGCTCATCTCCATGGCGGAGGAGATGACCCCGTCATGGATGGTGCCCGAGGCCGTGCGGGAACTGACGGACATCATTCCCCTTCCGCGTAGCCGCTGGGCGGACAGGATAGCGCAGAGCGCCCCGGCCGTCCGCGACATCATCGGGCAGCTCGAGAGGGCGGGCGCGCGGACGGACGGCGGCAGGGCCTTCCCGGACGACGCAATGCTCATCAAGCTCGCGGGGCGGAAGAAGGGGGTCCACAGGGAATACCTCGGCGCCTGCGCCGAATTCATCGCCAACATCCTCATCGCCAACGGTTCGCTCACCGCACCCGCGGGGGCGGACATCCACGTGCCGCGCGAGGTCTCCTGGGCCAAGGGACGTTCATGAACCATCGGCAGCTCTGCAACCTGTGCGTCCGCTCCGACGACAGCCTGGAGAGGATGCTCTATGACATGGCCCACACGCATACCAGGGATATAGGGACACTCGCGAGCCTCAGCCGCCACCAGGCGGAGGGTTTCTTCGAAAAGGTGCGGGATGCCGCCAGCCGGCGGAAGGAGGCGCGGAGGCAGTCGTCCCAAGAGGACCTCAGGAGCCTTTCCCGCATGCGGGACAACCTCTTTGACGACCTTCTCGGCGAGCTCTCCCGGGGAGGAGGAGCCGGGGGGCTCATCGACGGCTACCTCAACGACACCTCCCGTCACGCACTGGAGGAGCGGGTGGCCCACGAGGACATGGCGCGGGAATACGTAGAGGAAAGGGACGTGATGGAGGCCCTTTCCGCCTTCATCGACGCGCGGCTCATCGACGTCCTCAATGGCACCTGCCGCCTGACCCCGAGAGGCTGCAGGCGGCTTGCGGGCCACATCCTGAGGAGGATCATGGAGACCGTGCGCCCAGGCCCCTCGGGACCGAACCCCACCGGGGACGAAGGGTTCGGCACGAGCGAGGGCTTCGTCACGCGCAGGTACGAGTTCGGCGACGAGTTCGCGCGGATAGACACGCAGGCGACGCTCCTTGCCGCCCTGGAAAGAAGGCCCGGCACCTGCCCCGTCCGCTTCGAGGAGAAGGATGTCCGCGTCCGCGAGACCGTTGTCATGTCCCGCATAGTGAATGGCCTTATCATCGACGCAAGCGGGAGCATGGAAGGTGACAAGCTCCACGCCGCGATGGACATCTCGCTCGCCCTGACGGAGCTCATCGGCCGGAGCGCCCGGGACACCCTGAAGATCTACGTCTTCTCCAGCTCCGTCGAAGAGGTCCCCTACTGGGAGATACCGAACCGCAGGTTCTCGGGCACCATCACCGACATGCGGGGCGCCCTCAAGAAATTCAGGACGCGGACGCAGTCATTCCGCGGCGACAAGCAGGCCTA
>JAAYAK010000039.1 GCA_012719415.1 Syntrophorhabdus sp. | reverse complement strand
GCCGGAATGACGGGGGAAGAGGGGTGCCGGAATGACGGGGGAAGAGGGGTGCCGGAATGACGGGGGAAGAGGACGCGGGGAGACCTTGATGCTGTCCGGCAAGATCGGGGCCTTCGCAGTTGTCGTCTCTGCGGCTTGCTGTCTCTTTTTTGCTTCTAACCCGCATCTCGCAACCGTCATTTCCCCCCCTTCCCCTTGAAGCGTCCGGTGTCTATTCCGTACCGGGCCACCCTGAGTCCCATCATCCGTTCCGTGATGCCCAGTGCCCTGGCTGCCTTTGCCATGTTGCCGCCCGTTCTCTTAAGCTCCTCCATGATGATCTCCCGTTCCATACTGGCCATGATGCCCCTGAAACCGGAAGCGGTCGTATCCCGTCCGTCCGGCCCTCCGCCCTTCAGGTTGGGCGGAAGATGGTAGCTGTGGATGACCCCGTCGGTGCAGAGGATGATCGCCCTTTCGATACAGTTCTCCAGTTCCCGGACGTTGCCCGGCCAGTGGTAGCTCATGAGCATGTCCGTCGAGGTCGTCGACACCCTTGTGATCTCCTTTCCATGCTCCCTGCCGTATTTCTGGATGAAATGGTCGGCCAGAAGCATGATGTCCGTCTTCCGGTCCCGAAGCGATGGGACAAGGATGGGAAAAACGTTGAACCTGTAATAGAGGTCCTCCCGGAACTTTCCTTCCCGGACAAGGGTCTCGAGGTCCTTGTTCGTCGCCGTGATGATCCTTGCCTCCAGCTTTATGGGCGCGTTTCCGCCCACGCGTTCGAACTCCTTTTCCTGCAGGACACGGAGCAGCTTCACCTGGACCACCGGCGGCAGGTCGCCCACCTCGTCGAGAAAGATGGTGCCGTCCTTCGCCGCCTCGAACCGGCCTGTGCGCGCCATCGTCGCGCCCGTGAACGAGCCCCTCTCATGGCCGAAAAGCTCACTCTCGATCAGGGATTCCGGCAGGGCCGCGCAGTTCACTTTGACGAAGGGGCGGGAGGCCCTGTTCGAACTGTAGTGAATGGTCTGGGCCACACGCTCCTTACCGACGCCGCTTTCCCCCAGGATGAGCACCGTGGCGTTCGTACGGCACACCTTGTCGATGAGGGAATACACGGTCTGCATCCCCTTGGAGTTACCGACGATGGTCTTCATGTCGTACCGCGTCTTCAACTGGTCATGGAGACGCCGGTTCTCCTCCCTCATCTTTTCCAGCTCTTCCTGCGCCAGCTGGCGAAGGCGGACGGCCTGGGAGATGCTGGACGCGATGATGGTCAGGAGACGCACGTCGTTCTCCAGGGACATGCCTTCGTTGTGCAGCCTGTCGGCGGACAGGGCACCGATCACTTCACTGCCTATCCTGATGGGCACACAGATGAAGGCAACATCCCTCTTGTTAACGTTCTTCCGGGACCCTGTTCTGTCGAGAAAGAGGGGCTCATCGGCGATATTGGGAACCACGACGGGCTGGCCCGTATCGATAACCTTTCCCGTGACGCCCTCGCCCATGCGGTACCTGCCCCTCGCCTGTTCGTCGGGACGAAGACCGTATGCCTCCTCTATCGCGATCTCTTCCCTCGCCCGGTTGAGAATGGTGAGGGTACCCCTGGGTATCTCCATGTGCCCGGCAATAAGGTGGAGGATCGGTCTCAATACGGTCTTGAGATCAAGACTCTCGCTCAGCCTGGCGCTGATATCGAAAAGAAGCGAAAGCTCCTTTACCTCACGATTTCCCTGGTCGCCCATGTAAGGCCCCCTTTCCGGCCCCGCCGGCTCATGCTTCCAATAGAAAAAGGCGTCTTCCCGCCCTCCCTCGGGCGGACAAAGACGCCTTCGTCTCAAAATGAAAATGGCGTTCCCCTCGAACGCCATTGTTCCTCACATCATCGTGATAGGATCATTCTACAGAATACCAGGATCATTGTCAACGAACCTTGGCATTCGGGCCGTTATCTCCGATCCCCGGATGTGCGCTGCTCTCCCGTTCCTTCCCCGCCTGGCAGCGGGACCGGCTCGCGGACGGGGAACGCGGGGGGCCGGAACCGGTCGGCCCCACCGCAAACCCTATCCGCCTTAAGGAACTAAAGGGCCTCCTCGCCCGATTCACCTGTCCTTATACGGTACACCTCAGAGACAGGCGAGACGAATATCTTCCCATCCCCCGCCTCACCGGTACGCGCCGCCTCCATGATCGTCGTCACGATCGCCTTTGTGTCATCGTCCTTAACGACGATCGACAGCTCGTACTTCGGAAGCATCTCGATCGTGTATTCCCGCCCCCTGAACTGCTGCCTGAGGCCCCTTTGCTTCCCGTGGCCCTCGATCCTGTTGAGGGACAGACCGGGGTATCCCCTCTTCTCGAGGGCCGCTCTCACATCGTCGAATTTCTCTATCCTTATTATTGCTGTTACTCTCTGCATTGTATTGCCTCCCTCTACTTGTTCTGGGTATAGAAGTCGGGATAGGCCGAGCCGCCGTGTTCGACCACGTCAAGGCCTCCGATCTCCTCCTGGGGGGAGACCCGGATACCCATAACGGCGTCCAGCATCCTGAAGATGATGTATCCGCACAGAAACGCCCACAGGGCAGCAACAGCGGCGCCTATCACCTGGGCGACAAGCTGACCCGCTCCACCCCCGTACAGAAGCCCTTTCACGAATGGCGCCTCCGTCAGGTAGTTCCCGTAGGTGCCGTCAGCGAATATGCCGACGCTTATGAGGCCCCAGATCCCGTTGATGCCGTGGACGGACACCGCGCCCACCGGGTCGTCGACCTTCAGTCTTTCAAGTGTGTACACACCGATGACCACGAGCATCCCGGCGATCAACCCTATCACCACCGCCGCCCATGCCTCTATCCAGGCACAGGGCGCCGTCACGGCGACAAGGCCTGCAAGGACACCGTTCAGCATCATACCGACGTCATATATCTTCGTCTTCATGAGAACGATGAGCAATGCCGCAAGGCCGCCAGCCGAAGCCGCGAGCAGTGTGTTGACGGCTATGACCGATATCCTGAGGTGATGCGCGTTGAACGTGGAGCCCGGGTTGAACCCGAACCAGCCGAACCAGAGTATGAAGACCCCAAGGGCCGCCAGAGTGATGCTGTGGCCCGGGATAGCGTTCGGCTTCCCCTCTTTCGTAAACTTGCCGAATCTCGGCCCCAGGACTACGGCCCCCGCGAGCCCGAACATCCCGCCTATCGTGTGCACCACCCCGGAGCCCGCGAAATCGAGATGCCCGAGACCGAAGGGCAGCTTGGAAAGCCATCCGCCGCCCCATACCCAGTGACCGTATATGGGATAAACGAGCATGCTGATGATAATACTGTAGAAGAGATAGGCGGAGAACTTCAGCCTCTCCGCCACGGCACCCGATACTATCGTCGCGGCGGTGGCACAAAAGACAAGTTGCCAGAAGAAATCAAGGTACCTGCCGACGTCATACTGGCCGCCCCCCAGGAACAAGGGCCCCACACCTATGAGCCCGCCCGCGTCGGCGCCCTTGAGGAAGACGTACCCCACCACAAAGAAGCCAAGAGATCCGGCGACAAAGTCCATCGTGTTCTTTGCCATCAGGTTCGTCGCGTTCTTGGCCCGGCAGAAGCCAGTCTCGACCATCGCGAAGCCCGCCTGCATGAACATCACCAGAAAACCGCAAACCAGCACCCAGACGTAATCGACGGGCGCCTTCGGATTGTCCGCGAGCGTCTTTATGCCGAAGGGGTCAGGCGCGGCATCGGCGAAGACCGGTCCTGCCAGTCCTGACATCAGTATAGCTAGCGCTAGAAACACCCAGATTCTTTTCATTGTGAAACCTCCTTTATCCATTTGCTTCTTTCGCCTCACGGTCGCCTTGTCGAGGGGGGTCCGTTCCCCCCGGGGCTTCCGTGTCATTCCAGCAGTCTTAACCTGACCGATCAGGTCTTCTCCGCTTCATTGCGAAGGCCATGATGCTGCATCGTGCTGCCATCAAACAGGCCGGCCTGACCGATCAGGGCTCCACATGGCCGCGTCATCGCGGGTCGCGGAACAATGGCGTTCGATCTAGAAGGCATACGTGAACCCGATCCCGTAGACGAAGTTGTTGTTCACCGGCCCGTTGGGGTTATACGAGTCCTTTATGTCCCCCACAGTGGGATACTCCCTGCCGGCATCACCCGAAAGCGGGAACCAGTACTGCACCATGGGTTGTATCGTGAAGGCCCTGGTGATGGGGATCGTTAAACCTGCTTTGAACATGCCGTCATGAAAACCCTTGTATTTGCCTCCCCCGTAAGCACCCGTCGACCTGTCATAGGTCTTCCAGTAATCGCTCTCCCCGACGAAGTACCCGAAAGAAGCACCCAGGTCGAGGGTCATCTCTTTGTGCACCGGGAAAGAGTGCCCGAAGGAGAGGTTGAAATAGGTACCCTTGTAGCTCGTGATGTCCCGGTAGATGGAAAGCGTCGGTTTCGATATGATGTCATATGCTATCGTCCCGAAAAGCTCCTCCGTCTCATCACAATACTTCGTCCCGTAATAGATGTAGCCTCCTGTGAGGGAAAGCTTGTCGAAGCTGTGGGTGTAGCTCAAGGTCAGGT
>JAAYAK010000038.1 GCA_012719415.1 Syntrophorhabdus sp. | reverse complement strand
CCGGATGGCAGCAAAGAACGTAACGCTGGAGAATACCAGGTCGCTGAGATCACGCGGCAAATTGTCGAGAAGCATATCCGACGCTTCCTGCCGGAGGCATTGGGAAAAACCGTTTCCTGAGGCCCGCTTCCAGGATGGAAGATGTCAGGAAGCCCAGGGGGCACTCTCCGCTTGCAATAGTCTCTTGTATTGTCTAGAATGAGACATTGGGCTGGATGAGATCGGTGGACAACGTCAATCATGAGGCGCATGTAGATCTGCGGGAGCGTGTCAAGGAACTATCGTGCCTTTACAATATCGCCCATCTTGCCAGTCAGAAAGACATCGGAATGAGCGAATTGCTGAAAGGAGTGGTGGAGGGCCTTCCGGCGGCCTGGTTGTATCCCGAAACCGCCTGCGCAAGAATAGTCCTCGACGGTTGTTCTCACTCCACCAGCAATTACCGGCGCCTGCGGCATCGCCAGACGGTACCTGTGGTGATCAGTGGGGATATACGGGGCTACATCGAGGTAGGCTATCCCGACAAGAGACCGAGAAGGGACCGTGGACCCTTCCTCAACGAAGAGCGAAACCTTCTGGAAGCTGTGGCGAAGGAGGTCGCGATCGTCATAATGCGAAAAGAGGCGGAGCAGGACAGATCGAAACTCGAGGAACAACTCAGGCACGCCGACAGGTTGGCTACCGTCGGGCAACTCGCTGCTGGAGTTGCTCACGAGCTCAATGAACCGCTCGGGCATATACTGGGGTTCGCGCAACTTGCACAAAAATGTCCCGAGCTGCCAGCGCAGGCCAGGGCGGATATCGAAAAGATACTGTCCACGTCCCTCTATGCCCGGGAGATAGTCAAGAAGCTTCTTATCTTTGCCCGCCAGATCCCACCTCAAAAAGGAAAGGTGAATGTCAATCACCTCGTTGCTGAAGTCCTGGCTTTTTTGGAATCGCGCTTTGCCAGCAACGGAGTCAAGGTGGTCTGCCGGTTTTCACCGGATCTTCCCGAGATCGAGGCAGATTCCTCACAGCTCAAGCAGGTGTTTGTCAATCTCATTGTCAATGCCCTGCAGGCCATGCCGGACGGGGGCGATCTGAGGGTCACAACACAAGGAGAACACCGAAGGATCTCCGTCGTAGTGGAAGATACCGGCGTGGGGATGGAGCAGGAGGTCCTCGACAAGATATTCACCCCTTTCTTTACCACGAAAGAGATCGGATTGGGCACCGGACTTGGACTGCCGGTATCACATGGGATCATTGCATCACACCAGGGCACGATACGGGTAAAAAGCCTGGCCGGCAAAGGAACGGTGTGCACGATAGAATTGCCCGTCAGGAGGGTGAGACCGCACAGGAATGAAGCGAGCGATGAACTCTTCTGACCGCAGGGACTGCATCCTGGCCGTAGACGACGCCCCGGCAACACTGGAAGTTCTCCAGAGAAATCTCGCCGCCGAGGGATATGTTGTGTTCACCGCGGCCAACGTGACAGAAGCCATCAAGATCCTCGACGCGACCCCCATCGACCTCGTAGTTACAGATCTGAAGATGCCGGGATTGAGCGGCGTCCACCTCGTGAGGCACGTTCGTGAGAACTTCCGCGACATGGAAGTAATGATAATCACGGGCTACCCGAGTGTGAAGGGTGCCGTGGAGGCGATGAAGACGGGCGCTGAAGAGTACCTGGTAAAGCCTTTCACCGATGAGGAGCTTCTATCTGCCGTGGCCCGGGCCCTCAACAAACTCCACATGCGGAAGACAAACGATAGACCCCCGAAGCAGAAACCCGGTGCGGTCGACGGCCTTGTTGGTGAATCCCCGGCAATGGCCACGATCAGGGATTTCATCACCAGGGCGGCACGAACGGCTGCGACGGTGCTGATCTTCGGTGAGAGCGGTACCGGAAAAGAGCTCGTGGCAAGAGCTATACACTACCGCAGTAAAAGGGTCTCCGCACCCTTTGTCCCCGTCAATTGCGGGGCTATTCCCGAAGAGCTCCTCGAGAGCGAACTCTTCGGACATATCAAGGGTGCCTTTACGGGGGCCACCGAGACCCGTGCCGGCTTCTTTCAAACAGCCGACGGGGGAACCATTTTTCTTGACGAGATAAGCGAAACAAGCCTTGCCATGCAGGTCAAGCTCCTGCGCGTTCTCCAGGATAAAGAGGTCTGCATGGTCGGTTCCGGCCGTACGAGAAAGGTGGACGTGAGAATCCTTGCATCCACGAACAAGAATCTGCCGGCTCTTGTCGAAAAGGGGCTATTCCGGGAAGACCTCTTTTATCGCATCAACGTGATCAATATCGATCTACCCCCGTTGAGAGAGCGGAACAATGATGTGATCCTCCTGGCACAACACTTCATGACAAAATACTGTGAGGAACTGGGAAAACCAGTTCTTCTCTTCTCTGATCGTGCGCTGCAGATACTCCGAAAATACCATTGGCCCGGTAATGTGAGAGAACTGGAAAATGTGATCCAGCGGCTGGTGGTCATGACAGACGAGGATCCCATAGATGCCCCGGACCTCCCCGAACTGATGCGTTTCTCCGCTCTCAGTGAAGGAAACCTCAGCCGCACTCTCGCCGAGGTCGAGGCCGACTATATTCAAAACGTTCTGGTGAGCGTCAGGGACAACAAGACCAGGGCGGCCGAGATCCTCGGGATCGACAGGAAAACTCTTCGCCAGAAGCTTTCGAGAATAGAAAAACCACATTCCTGACAAAGGTCCGTGCCGAGACCGGGGTATCTCTCCCCGGTGGTGCAGAATTACCCGGAAATTTGTGTCCCGGCGAGACCTGCCTGGTGCCCTTTCCTATTCATTTATCGTGTAACGGATACTGCTCGTAAACCTTCAAGATACTATGGAGTTCCGCGTGACCGCCGGAAAGGGGGGACCGGCGTCCGCTTGCGGGAGATCATCGCGGCAAGGAAAATGCATCGCTCGTTCCGCAAAAGCAATTGACCGAACCGAAAGGGAGACGCCCATGAAAAGTATGACCAGATCCGGGAGCGAGAAGGCTAAGCCTGTGCCCTCTCAAGCGAGCAGTTACGGGGGGTTATGCCCCAATTGTGTAAACTTCGACATATGCTCTCTTGCAGCTGAGTCGGGGAGGCAAGTGCTCTATTGCGAGGAGTTTGCCAGCGACGATGGTATCCCGGCGCTGGCCTCGCAGCCCGTCCAAAGCCCGGTCGATGGTGAGATCGTCCGCGAGGATGCCCGGCAGAACGGCGCGGCAGATCACGCAGGGCTGTGTGCCACATGCAGGAACCGGGATGATTGTGTCTTCTCGAAGCACGAAGGTGGTGTGTGGCGTTGCGAGGAGTATCGGTAGAGGATCATTGGCGGGAAACTCGATGAATAAGCTCTCAGGAGAAAGTCACATGGAAACGGAAGATATTCTGAACATTATTCGCAAAGGTAAAGGCAAAGCGGAGATCATCTCCATCCTTGAGGACATACAGGAGAAATACACCTATTTGCCCGAGGAAGCATTGAGACTTGTCGCTGTCGAAACAGGATGTTCATTGACGGATGTTTGCGGCGTCGCCACTTTCTATAAAGCCTTCAGCCTGAAGCCGCGGGGAAAACACTGCGTGTCCGCCTGCCTGGGGACGGCCTGCCACGTCCGCGGTGCCGAGACTGTTGTTGCCGAATTCAAACGACAACTGGATCTGGAACCGGGCGAGACGACCCCTGATAATGAGATAAGCTTTGAAACGGTGAATTGCCTTGGCGCATGCGCGCTGGGTCCGATAGTGGTTTCCGACGGCCACTACCACGCGAACGTGACAAAGAGGGGCGTCAAGGACATAATCGAAGCGACCAGGGCCGGGACCCTGGGATCGATCGGTGGATCAAAGGATCGCGGGTTCTCTTTCGAGGCTTCCTGTCCTCGATGCGGGCGGAGCCTGATGGACATCGCGTATCCCATCGACGGACATCCTTCCATACGGATCAATGTCGTGACTTCTGCGGGAACCGGGTGGATGAGGTTGCCATCCCACTACGGCAGCTTCGTGAAGGTCCTGGAGCATGTCGTCTCCGAGGACGCGCTTTTGACACCCCTATGTCCCCATTGCGGCTCAGATCTTCAGGGTGACTTCGACTGCCTGGAGTGCAACGCCCCCATGGGGACGATGAACGTGGATGGAGGGGCGGGGATCATCCGTATCTGCTCCCGCAAGGGATGCAACGGACACATGCTTACTCTGAATGGAGCAACGATCTGATGAACGAACGCAAGAGCAAACTCACGTCGATAGATGCATTCATGACACTTAAGGCACGACTTGCCGCTCATAACGACACGGATGCTCCGACCATTGTCATCCCTGCGGGCACGTGCTGCCAGGCAAGCGGGGCCAATCTTCTGATACGCGCTGCCAAGGGAGAACTTCTTCAGAAGAAACTTGCCGACAAGGTTCACCTCCGCATCACGGGTTGCCACGGGTTCTGCGCCATGGAACCATCGATACTGGTGGAGCCGGCGCGGACGTTCTATCCGAAGGTCAACCCTGATGATATGGCAAGGATCATCGAAGCCATATCAAAGGGGGAGGTCATCAGGGAACTGCTTTTCGTCGACCCGGAGACGGGCGAGCCCATCGAGAAACAGGACGACATACCCTTTTTCAGGAAACAGGTGCGGACGGTAATAGGACGAAATGAGAAGGTCGATCCCATCCGTATCCTCGACTACATCGAGAACGACGGCTATCAGTCCCTTGTGAATGTCATTTCCCGGGGGGATCCCCGGTTTGTCATCGACGAGGTGAAGGCATCGGGGTTGAGGGGCCGTGGTGGCGCAGGGTTTCCCACCGGCCAGAAGTGGGAGCTCTTTGCTTCACAAGGGAACAGAACCGCGAAGTATCTCATATGCAATGCCGATGAGGGCGATCCGGGGGCCTACATGGATAGAAGCGTTCTGGAAGGCA
Organism: Syntrophorhabdus sp.; assembly: GCA_012719415.1. NCBI lineage: Bacteria > Pseudomonadati > Thermodesulfobacteriota > Syntrophorhabdia > Syntrophorhabdales > Syntrophorhabdaceae > Syntrophorhabdus > Syntrophorhabdus sp. The sequence goes on along the minus strand of JAAYAK010000038.1, from coordinate 21,937 downwards.
ACCCTCACAGCATAATCGAAGGAATGCTCATCGGTGCATACGGCACGGGTGCGACAGAGGGCATCATCTATGTGAGAACCGAATATCCCCTGGCGATAAAGCATCTGAACACGGCCATCAGACAGGCGCGACATGTGGGTCTCCTGGGGAAGAACATCCTCGGAACAGGGTTCTCTTTTGATATAGAGATCGTGAAAGGCGCGGGCGCATTCGTATGCGGAGAGGAAACGGCCCTGATAAGGTCCATTGAAGGCCATATGGGGGAACCACGGCAGCGGCCCCCCTTTCCCATAGTGAAAGGTCTCCATGGAAAACCCACGATGATAAACAACGTGGAAACGTGGGCCAACATTCCTGTGGCAATAGCCATGGGAGGACGGTCATTCGCCGCTCTCGGGACGTCGGGGAGTTCGGGCACGAAGATCTTCAGTCTCGTCGGCAAGATCAAGAACACCGGGCTTGTCGAAGTGCCCATGGGAATGACCCTGAAGGAGGTTGTCAGGGATATCGGGGGCGGACCGGCGCATAAGGCCGAGATCAAGGCGATCCAGACCGGCGGGCCATCCGGCGGGTGTATCCCGGCGTCGAAGTTCGATCTGACGATCGACTACGAGACCCTGAAAAGCGTCGGTTCCATAATGGGATCGGGCGGCATGATCGTTATGGACAGCAATACCTGCATGGTGGACGTAGCGAAGTACTTCATGGGTTTCCTGAAGGATGAATCCTGCGGCAAGTGTTTCACCTGCAGGAAGGGCACGCAAAGGATGTATGAGCTCCTTGAGGACATAACCGTGGGAAAGGGAACGTCCGACCATCTGGCCCTCCTCGAAGAACTGGCCCTCGCGGTCAAGGATACGACAATGTGCGGACTCGGTCAGTCGGCTCCCAACCCCGTTTTGAGCACACTCAGGTACTTTCGCGAGGAATACGAACGGCATATCCGTGACAAGCGGTGCGACGCCTTTGTCTGCAAGCAACTGGTGGGGGCACCGTGCCAGGCGGCCTGCCCTGTGGATACAGAGCCGTGGCGGTATGTGGCCCTCGTGGAGAAAGGGGACTACGAGGAGGCGTACCGGGTCATACGCAGCGCAAACCCCCTTCCCGCGGTGAGTGCCCGCGTGTGTGACAGAAAATGCGAAAGCCGGTGCAATCTTGGTGTGGGCGACGGGGAAGCCATAGCCATCCGTGCGCTGAAGCGCTTTGTCACCGACCGGGTTGACGCGTCGGTCTACCGTCCAAAACCCGGAGAGATCAAAGACGAGCGCGTAGCCATCATCGGAGGAGGCCCCGCGGGATTGACCGCCGCCCATTCCCTTTCGCTTCTCGGCTACAGGGTCACGATCTTCGAGGCGGGAGACCGCCTTGGAGGCATGCTGACATGCACCCTGCCCGCCTACAGACTGCCGTCGCACATTGTCAGGGAGGAAGTAGAAAGCCTTCTCAATGAGAATATCCACATAGAGTACAACCGTGCGCTTGGAAGGGACATGACGATAGACGATGTCCTGCGCACGGGGTTCAAGGCCGTGTTCATCGCCACGGGGGCTCATGAAAGCTGGCGCCTCGACCTCGATAACGAGGATGTCGACGGGGTCTACCCGTCAATAGACTTCCTCAAGAAGTCCAAAATGGAGGGCGTTGAGCTTGCCAGAGGCCATGTCGGAGTGATCGGCGGTGGAAACTCGGCGGTGGATGCAGCGCGCGTGGCACTTCGTCAGAAGGATGTCACGGGCGTGTCCCTCCTCTATCGTCGTACACGAGACGAGATGCCTGCTTATGAAGAAGAGATCGAGGCAGCGCTTGAAGAGGGCGTGCGGATCGAGACGCTGATCTCTCCCGTGAAGATAAAGGTGCGTCAGGAAGAGATCGAGACGGCCATAAAGGAAGGTGTCGAATTGCACACCCTTGTCTCTCCCGTTAGAATCTACACGGAAGAAGGTCGCCTGGTCGGCATCGAATGCATGAGGAACAGGCTGGGAGAGGTCGATGCCACCGGGAGACGAAAGCCCGTGGAGATACCCGGAAGCGGGTTCTCGCTGGCGCTGGACACACTCATCGTCGCGATCGGGGAAAGGCCGGACAGCCGAGCTTTTGCCTCCATGGGCCTCAAAGTGGACGGCAACGGAAGGATAAAGGTCAATCCCAGAACACTCGAGACAAATCTTGAAGGGGTTTTTGCGGGCGGCGACCTGGTAACCGGTCCCAACACTGTCATAGATGCCATTGCCGCCGGGAAAAAGGTCGCCGGGGTCATTGATCGATATCTTCAGGGCAGGCAAGTTGAGGCACCTTTACAGGCGACGCTACCGTCCGTGTTCATTCCACCGGCCATGGTTGATGATTCCGAAGCCGGTTTTACAGGCCGGGCCGTCCCTCCCGCGGTTGCGCCCGAGAAGAGAATAAAGAACTTCATCGAAGTGGAAATGGCTTTACCCGAAGACGAGGCGCAGCACGAAGCAAGGCGCTGCCTGCGATGCGATCTCGCGTTCACGAGTGAAGCATCCGCGGATCAGTGAACGGTCGGATAAACTGGAGGTTTCACCATGATCACACTGACAATAAACGGACTGAGTGTATCCGTGGAGAAAGGAACAACGATTCTTGAAGCTGCACGCTTTCTCGGTTTTCCCATTCCCACCCTCTGTCACCACGAGGGGCTCAGCCCTTACGGCGCGTGCAGGCTTTGCGTTGTCGAGATAGGGGATGGACCGGGGGCAAGGCTTGTCTCATCCTGTACCTACCCGGCAGAGGAAGGATTGAAGGTCCGAACCGCCTCGGAGCGTGTCGTACGTGCGCGGAGGATGGTCATAGAGCTTCTCCTGGCGTCGTGCCCGCAGTCCAAGGTCATCCAGGACATCGCGTCTCAGCACAATGTCCGGCAACAGCGTTTTCGGCAGGAGCATGAGGACTGCATCCTCTGCGGGCTATGCGTACGCATGTGTGAAGAGCAGATGATGGCCAAGGCGATAGGGTTCCGCGGCCGCGGCAGCAACAGGAGCATAGGCACCCCATTCGATGTACGGTCCGATGTGTGCAGGCTATGCGGAGGCTGCATGCAGATCTGTCCGGCCTGCCAGCTGCGATGCACATATACCGAACCGGACAAGGCGGTTTGCGGAGGCTGCGCCAATCTGAGCCCGCCCTGTGTCGAGAAGGAACAATTCCATGACATGATGTGCTACATGTCGCCCTGCGTGGCGTGTGAAATAAGAAAAGATTAGACGAAAGGAGAGATATATATGTCTTTTTCAAGAGTGAACAGCTCAAGCGCAACCCTCACCAAGAACAGGACCGAGGATTCGATAACCACCGCTTCGGGCATGTGTGTGACATGTGTCGACGGTTGCATCGGTATGTGCGAGATAGGGAAGTCGGCATACCGCGGACATGAGGTGATATATCCGCAACCCTTTGGCGTCATCACCACCGCGGCGGAAAAGAGGTATCCCGTCGATTACTCGCACTTCAATATCATGGGCACGGCGACGGGCGCCCATGGCATCGAGATGGACAGCGACAAGGCCATTTTCCCGGCCGTTGACCTTGAGGTGCACATAGGGAATGACGGAGGGTTGAAGTTCCGCTATCCCTGGATCATTTCGGGCATAGGCTCCACCAATATCGCCAAGAACAACTGGGAAGGACTTGCTATAGGTTCGGCTCTGTCGGGGACCGGTCTCACCATCGGCGAGAATGTTGTGGGAATGGATCCAGGGGCCGTCTTCAAGGACGGAAGGATCGTCGACACGGTGGACCTGAAACGCCGGGTGAAACTGTACAAGGACCATCAGCATGACGGTTACGGCGCGATAATCGTGCAGGCAAACGTCGAAGACGGCCGTTTGAAGGTGCAGGAGTATGCCATCGAGAAGCTCGGTGTTGAATGTGTCGAGCTCAAGTGGGGCCAGGGCGCAAAAGATATCGGAGGAGAGGTCAAGATAAAGGACCTGAAGCAGGCGCAGATGCTCCATGAGCGCGGCTATATCGTACTGCCGGACCCGACCGATGAGAACGTGATAGAGGCCTTTCAGATGGGGGCGTTCAAGGAATTCGAGAGGCATTCGCGGGTGGGAATGGTAACAGAGGAATCATTCGCCGCGACGATAGACGGTCTGCGTAAGGCCGGCGCGAAATACATCTTCCTCAAGACCGGGGCATACCGTCCTGCCGATCTGGCACGGGCGATCTCATTCTCCTCCAAGTACAAGCTGGACCTCCTGACGGTGGACGCCGCTGGCGGCGGTACCGGAATGAGTCCGTGGCGGATGATGAACGAATGGGGCGTGCCGCCAGTCGAACTCCACTCCCTGGTATATCAGTACGCGAAGCGGCTTTCAGACAACAACAGGTACCTGCCCGCCATCGCGGTAAATGGGGGATTCTCCTTCGAGGACCAGATATTCAAGGGCCTCTCTATGGGCGCACCGTTCGTGAAGATGGTGGGAATGGCCCGCGCACCGATAGCGGCCGCCATGGTGGGGAAGACGATAGGGTTGTCTATCACGGCGCAACAGGTTCCTGTCTACATTGAGCGATTCGGCAACACCAAAGACGAGATCTTTGTCACCGCCAGTTCTCTGCGCAAGGAATTGGGCAGCGACGCCTTCGACAAGCTGCCGACCGGCGCGCTCGGGCTATACACGTATTATGAGCGGTTGGCTCAGGGACTCCGCCAGCTCATGGCAGGGAGCAGGAAATTCTCTCTGGAACACCTCTCACGAAACGACCTGGCCGCATTGACGCGGGAGGCAGCGGAGATCAGCGATATCCAGTACATCATGGACGTTGATAGATCGGAGGTTGATGGCATCCTGTCCTGAAAGGGTACAGCCGGGCTCCAGGATAAAAAAGGGGCAATTCCCAAGAATATCATTAGCGAGGCCCATGATACCTGGCTATGGAATAGGACACCGCCTCGGGATCTAGGCATATGTGGCACTCGTGCGGAGACTGAAGAAAAAGGTAGGGAGGACTCATGCGGTTGTCTTCAAAAGAGCACTGCGAGCCCTTCCACACACCCAGTCGGTGCAAAGGCTCCAAGGTGTGCGTATCCTTCGCGCACTGTTGCTGTGGAGTCTGGCTCAGCCCCGGAAACCCGGTGTTCTCAACGATATGGATAGGTCGAGCATGGACTCCGACGGATTACGCAGGAGCCTTGTGGCGGCCTGCGGGGACACATGTAGTTAGTGGGCATTCTTGAGAGATCAAGACTGCTCAAGCGTCGACCGAAGAATAGTTCAATCTCTTGAGAAAGTTTTCTCGGCCCGCTCGCCGCGGCGGAGTACTTTGGGGACGCCCTTCACATCTTCACATTCTCTCTTCTACCGGGTCTGAACGAGCAATGATGGTTGTTGGTGGTATTAGGAAGATGTTATCCCTCTCTCCCGAGGATGTCAATAACGGCCGTGTCTCTTTTCGGACCTTCAGATTCAATGTCTACACGATGTTCCTTTGATCTTGCACTTGGAAGGCGAATGTGAAGATGTGAAGGGCGTCCCCAAGGTCTGTGAAGGCGACCTTTCTTGAGATTAGCCATTATGGTTTCGCCTTGAATTCCGCGTCCAATTCCTCATCGTCCCATTGGACTGCGGGCACCCCATATTGACTGCACCGCAGCAGGAAGGAGAAACGGGAAGACTCGGCAAGCTGTGCGGCCTGCCCGGATGTGAGGCGTCCCAACTCAAACAGCTTCACCGCGAGAAGGAATTTCGCTTCCCTCTCAAAATCATCGGTACTCAGATTCATTGTCGCAAGGACCGATTCAGGGTACCGTATCGATAGACTCTTCATAACAACCTCCCGAATTGATTAACATAATACCACATTCACCTGTTCGATGACCACACACATTCACAATGGCCTTAACTTTTCCAGCGAGAAGAGGTCCGGAGAATCCTCCGACAGCTCTCCTGTTAAGATGACCACCAGATGCGGTCGTGGCAGTATACTGTCGGAGAAGGCTGTTGTTCCTGCTGGGAACGCGGTGCACGGACAGGGTGACGAGACACCCCAGAAGAGGGGGGGCTAGGTCTCAGTACTTTGGGGCCCTTCACATCTTCACATTCTTCTTTTTTCTAGGTCTGAGCGAGCAAAGATGATTGTCGATGTATCAGGCAGATGTTATCCCTCTGTCCCGAGAATGTCAATAACGGCCGAGCCTCTTTTCGGGTTTTCAGATTCCACGCTTACAAGACGTTCCTTTGATCTTACACGGATGCCGAATGTGAAGATGCGAAGGGCGTCCCCAAGGGTCCTCATTGCGCTGTTTCTCCGTACGTTTGCAGCAGTTCGGCCGCCTCATTATGATGATTGCGCAAAGCCAGGGAAAGCGCCGTCTCTCCTTTGTCCTGTCCGTAAGATATCCGTGCTTCCCGATCCGCCCCCGCCGACAGCAATTCCCGCACGACAGCCGTATTTCCGCGGGAAGCGGCCCCGATCAGGGCGGTGGTGCCGTCGTCATTGCTGTGGTTCACATCGGCGCCGGAAGCAAGAAGTAAACGAACTGTTTCGGCAGATCCGCCGCCTTCATGTAGAACGCCCATGCTCGCCATTATCAAGGCCGTGCTGCCGGTTCCATCAATGGCATTTACTCGGGCGCCTTTTTTCATCAATATTTCGACTGTCTGGGTATGACCGCGTAACGCGGCGGCCATGAGAGGCGTCTCGCCTGTATCACTGGTCGCATCGACGGCTGCACCTTTTTCTATCAACCAGGTGAGAACCGCCCGGTGTCCGCCGGAGGCAGCCATAAGCAAAGCGGTATCGGAATAATTCGACCTGGCGTGTATGTCCGCTCCGGCATCCGCCAGCATCCGTACAATATCCAGATGGCCACCGGAGGCAGCCATCATCAGGGAAGTTCGGCCCTCACTGTCCCGGAGAGAAATGTCGGCGCCGCGCGCAATAAGAACCTTCACCACATTTCCGTGTCCCTTATAGGACGCCCACATCAGTGCGGTATAACGCATCAGCGTTAATTGCCCGTTAAGCTCACGCGCGTTGACCGCCGCACCCCGCTCAAGCAGGCTTTCAACCTGGGCGGCATCCCCCCGTTTGGTTGCGGCAATCAACTGCTGATCGAGATTTACTGCAAATCCGCAGGCGGAGGGAAGCACCAGAACAACCAAAAGCAAAATCCAACCTCTTCTCCCCGCAGCGATGGTCTCTTTCATTTGGTCAGGGCCTCCATCAACTTCTTTCCGTCAGCAGACGGCTCACATTCCTGAAAATAGCGTTTCAGCCACGATTTTCTGTCATCCGGCTGCGCCGTCAGTCGTTTTATAGGAGCGCCGTTGAAACGAAGGAAGTCTTCACAAGTCAGCCCATTGATGCCGTAGGTGAGACGAATCTCCTCCGCTGTCATTTCGGACTCAAACGTCGACAAGGTGAAATCGTTGCCTGCTTTATCGCGAACATAAACCGCGTTCTTTCGGGTTGCAAACAGGTAAATATCCTCGAAGGATTGTCCGTCCAGAAGAAAGCGATAGCCCGTGTATTGGGCCTTGTATAAAATCCGGATGCAAAGGTTATTCGATTTTGCCTTCTCCACACGCGCCGAAAAGTTTCGACATAGCGTTGTGGGGCCGGGGCACTCATGGCCGCGCGACGGCAGACTGAGAACTTCCTTCATGCCGTCCGAGAACAATTCATACCAGCGTTCGTAGTACAAGGAAACCCCCGTCCCGGAGAAACCCTGCGCGGTCATGACAAAATATGCTGCGTTTCCCAGTGTTTCTGTCCGGTGCTCGGGCATGTCATAGCGGGCAAAGTCATGATCGGCATATCCGATCAACCGCCAAGGAGTCTCTTTTGACTTTGCTTTATCTATTCGCTGAAAAATGAGGAATCTGCAAGAACCCCACGGTTGATAGATTTTCAGGGCCACCAGTTTGTCTTTGCGGTTCTTCCATGCAAGCGGATGAATTTCGGCCCGGCAATCCTCGCATTCGTCGAAAATCGCATGATCGTCCGGCTCAATGCCCACTCGCGGATAAACCGTCGACAACTCTGCAGGTATACCCAGTTCCCGCCAAATAGGGCTGAGCTCTGAAGAATTGCCGGCCGCAATATATTGCTGAATTCTGTAAGGAGATACCGGAAAGCCTTCGGCGAAGCTACTCCCCCCGCACAAAAAGGTCATTAAAGAGACGATCAATATTAGCCTGATCGGCGTCATGCTTTTCCCCCTGAGTATCGGTTTTCACTAAAAACGGTTACGGCGCAGCCGGCAGCCTAATGGAGTCCGGTATGCCCGGCAGTCTTATCCAGTGGCTGCGTTGTTGAGCCGGGGCCTTTCTTCCGGACGAAGCCCCGTCGTCCGAATGCGCAAGACGATTCGCGCATCTTGTTCAGGAACGCCTGTGAAAACGAGGGCTCCCCGCGCCTTTTGTGCCCATCCGGCTCCGTCAAAGCCATCCGGACGGATGCGCTCAATCCCGGGAACGGGGATCAATTTCTTGCCGCGCCTCGTCAGGAGTTCCGCTTCCAGCGTACGAGGAACCTCCCAGGTGTTGCCTCCGATGTAAAGAGCCAGTCTCTGTCCGGCCCGGACATTAAGGAGATGAAATTCAGAAAAGCCGCCGGCCGCGCCCGGTGTCAATTCCAGCCATCCGCCTGGTCCCTCCCGGGGTGCGGACACCGCGTGAGTTTGATCCCGGGTGTTGCCGGTGGCGGCATAGGGCAGCGGAATACGGTTTGGTCCGGCCGGTGTGTAAGCGTCAACGCCGGCATTCAGCGCCTCCATCAACGGCGGATGGGAAGATGGCGTGCCGTCGTAGGTTGCAAAAGCCGTGTGTTCCCGATGATCAGAGGCATTCGCCGGAAAGGCCGGTTGGGAATATCCAAGGCAAGAGGCAAGAACAAAAATAAAGGCGGGCCCGAGGGCTGATGTTTTCTCCCGGGTTGTCATTCGCATCCTCCTTCAGCGGGATTATGTCGATCAATTACTATCCTCTGCGGGCGGCGCAGTTGGATGATTCGGCATTACTTCACCACTGGCAATGGCCGCCAGGCCGCATCGGTTTTTGTATTCGGCGGACCAACAGGTTGAAGGTCTCTGAATTCCTCCACCCTGCACAGGAAAAGGCCCGCAGGAAGCCGTGCGTAAAAGACAAATCGCTCATCGCCAGGTTCGGGAATGGCATAGACTCCGTCTTCTTTGCCCCGGACGAGCACATACCGGTATCCGCCGTAAGTTCCGGAGGCGCTCTGGGGATCATTGAGCCAGGAGACGGGTAATTCATCAGCTAAAGCAACCAATTCCTGCGACCGGTAAGCTCCCGGTGTTTGATTTAGACGCCGGCAAAGCTGTAGTACCGTCGTTGCTTTCGTTTCCGGGTCCCGTGCGTCTATTTCCACCAGAACAGACCGCAATGTTCTAAGGATTCTCAACGCGTCCGTCTCGGCCGGCGTGAACTTTACCGTATTGACGGGAAGAGACTCCCGGCAACCGCACAACAGCGTTAGCATCATCAGAATAAGAAGAGGGATAGAATGAAATTTCGCCTGCCTATTCTTTATCATCCATCTTTTGCGCGTCATCTTTTTTCATTTCGGAACTGGTAATTAAATATACGCTCTACTCATTTTTTATCCATAAAGGCCCGGACGGCCCGAACGCGATATTTCGGATACTTGTTGCCGTAGAGTTGTTTGCCGTTGGTAAAATTAATATTCCAGGCGTAACGGCCGTTGCTGGTTTCAGAAGAAGACCAGTATTCACCCATGCGCAGATCGCCTTGCCCCTGCTGATACAAGACCGTATAAACCAGATTAAGCTCTTCGCGTGACGGGAGGAACCAGTCGTCCTTGCCGCCGCCGCGATATTCGGCGCATTTCCGCGCGGCGGTGTCCGGTTCATCGCAGGTCTTTATAATGGCTTTTGTATTTGCCCTGCCTTTGCCGATGGCTGTATGGCGGGCTTCCGGTATGGATGTTCCATGGCAGCCCCATTTCACCAGGCCCTTATGACGCCAGCTTGCCGGAGTTTGATCTTCGGGCGCGGCTTCCAGGTATCTCCAGCCTTCCGAATTATCCCCTTTGTCATAAATGATCCAGCCGCCGGCCGGGCCTCTGTCGCCGATGGCGTAAGGACCTTCACTTTTGATGACAGGCGTCTGGGGTATTTGAGGCGTTGAGGCGCAGGACATTAAAACAGCAGCTCCCGCAAGGATGAATAGCGAAAACAGACCTTTCCTTATTGGTGTAATCCTCATAAATCCTCCGGATTATTTGTGCTTTTTTGTGCCGGGCCTTGCCTGTCCGGTTCCCGTTCCGTCGTATTTCACATGATAAAGACCAAATCATTTCCCGCTGTCCTTGAAAATTTCGGAACGAAGCGTCTGGGTAATGGTTCCGGTTTGGAGATCGACACGGAAAAAGCGGTCATAACCGATCTTTCCTTCGGCCATTCCGGCACGCGGCGGCGGACTGGGCGACCGGTCCAAAGCCGGGCTTTCTTTGATCGTGGGGATTTTGACTTCGGTGCGGCCCGGCGCACCGGCTGTTTTTTTGCCGAGATAATTCTGATAGTCTTTATCGGGCTCTTTGCTTGCCTTCCCTTCCGGTGTTGCAAACCACTTTTCGATGGTCAGAATGTCCTTGTGAGATGTCTGAACGAATGTATAGGGTCCCGGGTTCCACATCGGACCCTGGCGCAGCCAGAACGACCCTTTTTCACATACCTCTAAGTGTTCTTTACCGTCTTGCGCATATAGGACAATGATCGAATTGTCCGCAATTCGCTTTCCGCCGATGTAAAAATAGAGGGCGTCGCTGGAAAAAACAACAGCGTAAACAGATGAAGCAATCCCCCCTAGAAAAAGGAACAGAAATGTGGAAGCGAATAAATGCCTTTGCATGTTTTTCATAATGTGGTTTCTCCCCGATCCGGAATATGAATGTTTTACCCGGCCTTGACGTGCTCGATAGAGGTACGCGCGATGGCAAATCGAAAGCAAAACACTTATACATATTACGCAAGTCCATTCGCAATACCGGCCAAAATCCCTTCTGTCATAACGCGCACCATCGATCTTCGCCGCCTGGCGTTCGCTTCGAGGTTTTCTGCTGGATGGGCTACCGCGTATGAGGCATCGGCGAGCGACGCGATGAGGTCCAGGCCCAACCTCTTTCCCCCGGCTATCTCGCCAGCCTTTGCCACAACAACCGGCGAAGATGAGACGCCTGTCAGACGCAGCCTGAAATCTGAGATTGCTTTCCCTTTTATGTTCACCGCTGCTACCACTCCTGCGAGGGGAAAATCCATCCCGTTGCGCAGACAATATTTTCTATATACCATGCCTGTTCCTTTTTGCAAAGGGACTTTGGGGACATCGCATCTTCACATTCTTCTATTTTCAGGTCTGAACGAGCAACGATGATTGTCGATGTATTACGCAGATGTTATCCCTCTCTCCCGAGAATGTAAATAACGGCCGCGCCTCTTTTCGGGTTTTCAGATTCCATGCTTACAATACGTTCCTTTGATCTTGCACGGATGCCGAATGTGAAAACGCGAAGGATGTTCCCAAGGTTCTCGAACGTCAGGGGTTGAACCGTTCGAGAGATCGTTCTCATCCCTCCGTGTCCCGATTCTTCGTCAGGAAAAGTAATATGCATCTTGTAGAGATCATCCCTTTATGAAAAGGAGGACAAGCATGACCTGCAGGAAGGCCACGTACAAGAACCATAAGGGCACAAGGAGGGTCACCTACGAACATGACGATGGCCATACGGTGGTCCATGAGGGCGGGTCCCGTTCATGGAGGATATACATGTCACGAAATATATTGTTGATGGGTTTCATAGCATTGGTTCTCTTTTCGTCGGCAAGGATGGCGGACTCAAAGAACCAATGGACGGATCAGGAATCGATACGATTTGCCGAGGATCTCTTCTTCCTCGTCGAAACCATAACGAAGGATACGGGACCCGATTCTCGGGTTTCCCTCGAATCCTATACGATCCACGGCGGAACGATACGGATCATGGAGTTCAGGTTCCCTGATGACAGGATCATATCGATCAGAATCCATCGAAATGTCGCCGAAGAGGACAGTGCATGGCTGGAGCCCATTTCACCGATGAGATCCTTCTTCGAGAAGAGGCCGGGCAAGCAGCCTGCAGGGCGTCCCTGACATGCCACGCAAATCCCGCATAGATGCCGCAGGTGCCCTGCATCACGTCATTGCGAGAGGCATCGAGCGGCGGGTGATCTTCCGTGATGATTATGACAGGGACCTCTTTCTCGACCGTTTCGGCGTGATCCTGGACCAGACGAAGACGCACTGCTACGCCTTCACCCTCATCCCGAACCACTTTCATCTGCTCCTCGGGACGGGACAGGCGCCGCTCGCACAGGTGATGCGGCGCCTTCTGACGGCCTATGCGGTCCGGCACAACAGGCGTCACAAGAGGTCCGGCCACCTGTTCCAGAACCGCTACAAGTCCATCCTCTGCCAGGAGGAATCCTATTTCCTGGAGCTCGTCCGCTACATTCACCTCAATCCCCTTCGCGCCGGCATCGTTGCCACGACGGAGGATCTGGAGGATTTCCGGTACTGCGGTCACGGTCCCATCCTTGGCAGGTGCGCGAACTCATGGCAGGACGTGCACGGGGTGCTCCGTCTCTTCGCTGACGAGACATCCCTCGCAAGGACAGCGTATCTGCGCTTCGTGAAGGAAGGGGCGACGGCCGGACGCCGGGATGACCTCGTGGGAGGGGGTCTCATCCGCAGCAGCGGTGGCTGGACGAACGTCCTGGCGATGCGCCGTGAGAATCTTTTCAGGAAGTCCGATGAACGCATCCTAGGCGACGGGGATTTCGTGGACAGGGTGCTCTCTGAAGCAGAGGAACGGATGGAGCGCAGATACCATCTCAAGGCCATGGGATTCGATATAGAAAGCGTCGCCGACCACGTCTGCCGGCTCCTTGCCATCGACAGGGAAGAGTTCTTCACACCGGGAAAGGAACCGGCGAAGGTCGTCGGACGGAGTCTCTTCTGTTACTTCGCGGTCAGCGAACTCGGCGCGAACCAGTCAGAACTCTCCCGCTATCTCGGTCTCTCCGCTGCGGCGGTGAGCATGGCCGTGAAACGAGGTCAGAAACTGGTTGAGGAAAGAGGATACAGCTTCCCCTGACCGCTGACAGGGTAGGAAAAAGCTGAGAATGTGAAAATGCCAGGGATCCCCGAACTCGCCTGGATCATTATCTGCAATTACCGGCAAGAAAAATGCAATTGCAGAATATACAAGTTGGTATATAATATGTCTTGAATGAAGGAACTGAGATTTGTGGGTTCAAGCCTGGATGACCTTCGGGATTTTCCCGGTGAAGCGAGGCGCGCTGCAGGGTTTGAGATCCAAAATGGTTTGGAGCCAAGCGACTGGAAGCCAATGCAGACCATTGGAAAAGGCGTAAAGGAGATTCGGATCCATGTGCTTGGCGAATGGCGCGTCATCTACGTGGCGAAATTTGGCGATGCAGTGTATGTACTGCACGCCTTTCAAAAGAAGAGCGGTAAGACCAATCGCCGGGACATCGAACTCGCCCGTCAACGGTACGGGCAGATTGGAGGTAGGTCATGAAAAAAGACATTGTCCCGTCCTCGGGTAATGTCTTCGCGGATCTGGGTTTTTCACCGGAGGAAGCGGCAATACTTCAAATGCGTGCCGATCTTATGGCGGATCTCAGGAAGTTCATCACGGCCAAGAAGCTGACGCAGACAAGAGCCGCAGAGCTTCTCGGGGTGAGTCAGTCCAGGATTTCCGACCTTACACGCGGCAAGTGGGAAAGATTCAGCCTCGAAATGCTTATTACTCTGGCCACCAGGGCAGGAATGCGGGTAAGTCTGAAGACGGCGGCGTAAGAACAGGCAGGGGGCACTCGGCGTTCTTGGTTTCTATTGAAACACCCAGACCGTATCCTGTCCGACGCCGCACGCTTCCCCGCTATTCTTCCTGTTATTTTTGGCAGCAAAGTAATATATTCTTATAGTGCATTCAAGGATCGTCGGAATAGTGATTGTCACGATGGGAGGGGCATGATGACCAAAACAATATCGGAGAAGAATACAAAGACCGAGATCATCGAAGCTTACAATGAGGTGCTGGCGAAGCTGAAAGAACAGAAGGCGGTGAACCAGCAGGCCGTGAAGAAGGAAACGGAAGTGAAGGAATCGCTGAAGGAGGCGTCGGCCAATTCGATAGATGATATCGTGCGCAACCTCGCCGGACTCAAGGTCCAGATCGTGAAGACCATAGACGATCTGGAAGAAAAGATGATAGCCGAGTACCGGAAGTTCTCGGGATTGCAGCAGGCCGCCACGGAAGAGGCCAGGATCCTTGACGAACTGTACGGGGTCCAGGCCGAGGCCGACAGTCTGGCCGCACTCGTGCAGGCCCAGAAAGAGAAGAAGGCCTCCTTCGAGGCGCAGATGGAACAGACGAAAGCCTCCTTCGATGAGGATATGTCTGAAAAGCGGCAATACTGGAAAAAGGAGCAGGAGGAATTCGACCTTGCGAAGAAGGAGCGGGATGCCCAGCTGAAAAAGGACAGGCTCCGCGAAGAGGAGGAATACAGCTACAATCTCCAGCTTGCCAGGAAGAAGGACGCTGATGAGTACGAGGCAACGAAGACAGCTCTGGAAAAGGAACTTTCCACGAAGAAGTCCGCGCTTGAGAAGGACTGGTCCGAACGGGAAGCGGTGCTGTCGTCGCGGGAAGAAGAATTGTCGGAACTCCGGGATAAGATCGCGGTATTCCCGAAAGAACTGGAGAAGGCGATCAAGGACACGGAGAAGACGGTAACAGAAAGGATCGAGTTCAAATTCAAACATGAGATGCAATTGATCCAGAAAGAGACGGAGGGCGAGCAAAAGCTCCACGAGCAGGCGGTGGAGGCATTGCAGTCAAAGATAAGGGAACAGGAAGAACTGATACGGCAGCTGACGCAAAAGGCGGACGAATCAGTACAGCAGGTCCAGACCATAGCCGTGAAGGCGATTGAAGGCGCTTCGGCCCAGCGGATCGTGACGGAGAGAGTGAAGGAAGCCTGAGTGCCGACGCTGGTCTGGAAGACTACCGCGTTGTTGAGTTTGCTTTTCTGTTTCAATGTGCTACAATTGTAACAGAGGTGAATAACATGAGCATAGCGATCCGTATAGACGATGAACTATACAACGAGGCCAAAAAGAGTGCGGAAGCCGAAAGCAGGACCGTTCCCCTGCAGGTGGCTTACTGGGCCCGGATCGGAAAGGCTGCCCTGGACAACCCGGACCTTCCGGGTGAGCTGATCCGGGACATCCTGGCAGCGAAAAAGCAGGGCGAGTTCGAGCCCTTCGAATTCCGCTCTGAAGAATGAACATTGTCCAGTCGCCATATTTCCGGCGCGTCTACAAGAAGCTTCACCGTAATCAGGTCAAGCCGGTCAACGAGGCGATCAGGCATATCATGTCGGATCCAATATGTGGCGAAGAGAAGAAAGGCGACCTGGCCGGTGTGCGGGTGTACAAATTCCGTGTCCTTGACCAGGAGTTCCTCCTGGCTTATGAGTGTGATGAAGAGGCGCTCTTCCTGCTTGGCCTGGGTGTCCACGAGAACTTCTATCGGGACCTGAAGAGATGAGGTGGTGGAACAGTTCGATCTTTCCCCCCCCGATATCGATACAGGGCATGGGTGTGGAACGGAGCCGAGAGCCGAGGGGACGCGTAAATAATCTGACTTTCGGGATGGTATAATTACAACAGGTCACCACAAAGCAGTCTCCGGCTGATTTGTGGTGAGATGCTTAAAGCCGAACCACAAAGAGACGCTCGTGAGCAATCCAAACGATACACATCTGAAATCGGTCGGTTACATACTGTGGATATTCGGCTTCACGGGTTCCCACCGGTTCTACTATGGCAAACCAGTCACGGGTACGATCTGGTTCTTTACCTTGGGACTTCTGTTCGTCGGATGGATCATTGATCTTTTCCTCATCCCCTCTATGGACCGTCAGGCCGATCTCAGGTATCACAGCGGCAATCTTGACTACACGGTAGCATGGATCCTGCTGACATTTCTCGGATTGTTCGGCATACACCGCTTTTACATGGGAAAGTGGCTTACGGGGATCGTTTATTTGGTCTCGGGCGGGATCTTCGGCATAGGTTACCTCTATGACCTTTGGACCCTGAATGACCAGGTTTCGTTAATAAACAGCGGACGCTGACACGGGGCACCCAGGGGTCCGTTGGCAGCACATAACTCAATTCTCGGGTGCTTTTCGCGTCATTCTTTCAGAACCCCGGAGATATCCGGAGACCGTTCGACTGTGAGGCCCCCTTGAAAGAGAAAAGGTCTGGAGATGAAGATGGCACTGTGCTCCGGACATCATGACGGGGCGAGGGTTAGCCATGAAAGAACAAGACAGGGTAAAGACCGAGATCAAGGAACTGCTCTCCGCAAGGGAGTGGGCCAAAACAAGGGAGTTGCTTAGCGATACTCCAGCGCCGGATATTGCCGATCTCCTGCCGGATATGGACAAGACGGACAGGATGCTTCTCTTTTCCCTCCTGCCCCGGCAACTGGCAGGGGAGGCGTTCTCGTACCTTGAATCCAGGAGGAAGGACGACCTGCTCAAGGAACTAACGGACGAAGAGACACGTCGCCTGCTTGCCGAACTCAGTCCGGACGACCGTGCGGAGTTCTTCGAGGAACTGCCCGGCCTTGCCACCCAGAGGCTTCTCAATCTCCTGAACCCCAGAGATCGGAGACAGACCCTCCAGCTTCTAGGTTTTCCCCAGGAGAGCGTTGGAAGGCTTATGTCGCCTGATTACGTGGCCGTCCAGGCGGAATGGTCCATCGACCATGCCCTCAGGCATATACGCAAGAAAGGGAAGGACAGCGAGACCATCAACGTGATCTACGTGGTCGATCCATCGTGGAAGCTTATCGATGCCCTGGAATTGAGAAGGTTCATCCTGGCACCCATGGAGCAGACCGTGGAACAGATCATGGACCATAATTTCATCTGTATCAAGGCTTTGGAAGACCGGGAAGAGGCCGTGCGCATGATCCAGCACTATGACCTCGTCGCGCTACCCGTTGTTGATTCCGAGGGTGTGCTGCTCGGCACTGTCACCGTTGACGATGTCCTCGATGTGGCCGAAGAGGAGGCCACCGAGGATTTCCACCGGGTGGCGGCTGTTGCCCCGCTGAAGATGAGCTACCGTGAATCGGGTTTCTGGTCGTTATACCGCAAAAGAATAGGGTGGCTGGCGGCACTGATCGTTGTCAATATGGCTTCAGGCCACGTGATCGCGCGTCATGAAGAACTGCTGATATCATCCATCGCGCTCTCGTTCTTTATACCTCTTCTGATAGCAACCGGGGGAAACGCGGGGGCCCAGTCCGCCACGCTGATGGTCCGAGCCATAGCCACCGGTGACCTCAGGGCCGACCAGTGGCTGTGGGCCGTGGGAAAGGAACTCCTGGTGGGTCTGGGTCTCGGTGTGACCCTGGGTCTGGCGACGTGGTTCCTGGGATTCTATCGCGGAGGGTTTGACATGGCGGTTATCATTTTCCTGACCATGACGGCTATCGTTCTGGTATCGAACCTCATTGGCGTAGGACTACCTTTTCTGCTCAACAGGCTTAACATGGACCCGGCGGTCGCAAGCAGCCCCCTTATCACCACCGTGGTGGATTTTGTGGGGTTGACCATCTATTTCTCGATCGCTGTTAGAATTCTGTGAGTAGAACTCTTTTCTTACTTTTCTTCACGAAAATGAGGTGCCCGATCCTTCTGTGGGTTGAGTTAACTTGTTAACGAATGTCCCCCTGGGTCTCTCCCCAATGAGGATAATCGGTCTTACATACCCGGAGAATGAATGTACGGCCCCGGCCAGTACCCGCTCTCCATTGCTTCCTGCGCTTCAGTTCCATTGAGGAGATCGCAGTTCGGACCCTGGGAACGTATCTTCATTGAAAGATCATTGAGCAGATTCGGATCATTTCCAAGTTCCTTGAATATCGTGACGCTTCCGCCGGAGCGAAGCCTTTGGTCTCCGTAGCGCCATCGAGCCCCGAGAGTCGAACCCACGTATGGGGCATTCCTTCCAGATTGTAATAGACTCGTGCCTTACAGCTACCCATAATCATCTCTCCTTTCTTCTGTGCGGGGGCGGATCATCGGCGATGGTGGATATACCATTGCCAGACCATAGGGTACAGGGGCAACAATACGACTATTGTGCAAATCACGGTGCCAAGGATTGCGAGGGTCCGGCGGGATTCACGCAGCCGAATAGCTCTTATCCCGTGATAGAGTCCCAGGCGTGCCAGCATCCATGCCGGGATGGCGAGCACCCACAGGAACAGAAACACCCCGATAGGGTTTAACCCGACAAAGCATAAGAGAACAGACCAAAGGGCAAAAAGCATGGAACGAAAGGCGCGATCTTTTTCCACGAACTCCTCCTGCCATCCTGTGGGATTCAGGTATGAGGATATTACTTCCGGGAGGAAGAGAAAGTGCAAAACTTTTCAGGGGGGGTAACCGGCGGGGTGCTCCTAATAGTGCGGCATCAGTGCATCACGCACGTCGATGTTTGTCTTGTGATGTTTCCTTGCTGCCGGGTGATCATGAGGATCGATCCGTGCTATTCAGCTTCTCCCGGATTTGAAGTCTGCTTACTGTCGGGTAACGCCGGGGTTTAGCGGGAGCCGGACTTGTCAGCGATCCGATGCGATGACCTGTCATGTCCTTTTGCCGAGAGTTCCTGTTCAATCCTGTCGGACAGAAACACCTTGACCAGAGACTGGTATGGTACGTCGCGCTTGTTCGCCAGAAGCTTCAGTTCTTCAAGCATGGATTCAGGGAGGCGGAGAGAGATCGTTTTCACGGAGGGTTTCAGGTTGGCAAGCGTGAGTCTTCGCGCTTTTTTCCAGTCCACGTATTCGGTGGAATCGTGGGTTCTCCAGAAATCCCTTTCCTCTTCTTCACTTTTGAACCGGGGGATCTTCTTCATGGGTTTGATAGGCCCTCCTCTCTTTCCTGTTCATGTCTCTTGCAGATATGATCCGTACCTTGTCCCTGCGAACCGTGAAGACCAGGAACAATAGCCTGCCGGAGTCCGTCTGCCCTAACACGTAGAAGCGGTTCTCCTTCTCCGAGTGCTTTTCGTCATCGCCGGAAACGACGGGAATATTGAAGAATACCTGCTCGCATTCAACCGGTGTCACGTTGTGCCGTGCTTTGATCTTCTCTGAATTGTGCCTGTCCCATTCGAACCCGGTGCACTTCAGGAGAAGGTCAGATATCATGGTCAAAGTATATCTCTATAATATACACCTGTCAACCGGGGGCAGCCGCGGGCAGCCGGGGGCAGTTCAGGGGGTATCCCCCGGCACTGTTCTTTGCCATGCCTTACGGCGAAGGTTGCTTATTGATTCTGGCTGGGCTACAATTGCGCGGAATGAGTTGACAAGAATGAGGGGAAAGCGTGTGAACGGATCCGGATTTCGAATCGATGTGTTTCGCCCCGGCGACGCGGAAGGGGTTTCCGGGCTCTTCAAAGAGGTCTATGGTGACGGATATCCGGTAAACATAGTCTACGACCCTGAAGAGTTTACGAGGGCGGTCGACAGACAGGAATATATCCCTGTGGTCGCCCGTACTCCCGAGGGGGATATTGTGGGTTTCTCGTCCTTTTACCGGTCCGCTCCGAATCAGAGACTCTACGAGATGGGACTCAGCATGGTCTCAGCCGGGTATCGGAGCACAGCTGTCCTTGGCCTCCTGGTGCGCCGCCTCGTGAAGGTGGCTCTTGTATCGCCCGGCCTCGACGCCTTCTTCGGGGAGGTGGTGTGCAATCATGTCCTGATGCAAAAAAGCTCAGGCGTTTTCAAGGCCGTCGAGACCGCCATCGAGATCGATCTCATGCCTTCTGAAGCCTATGAAAAAGACGAGAACGTTTCAGGACGGGTTTCGACTGTCGTTTCCACAAGGACCATTGTTCCCCGGCCCCATACGATCCATGTTCCCGAGGTCTACGGCGATCACCTAACGTATATCTACAACGCATTTGATGACAGCCGCGCCTTCGAGCGGTCGGACGAAAGGCTGCCTGCCGACCGGTCCACCGATCTCACCGTCCAGATCTTCGAGTGCGCAGGGGTGGCAAGGATCACCGTCAACGAGGCGGGCTCCGATTTCGAGACCGTCCTGGACTCGGAAGAAAAGGCGGCCCAAAGCAGGGGCGTTACCGTAATGCAGGTATGGCTCAACCTTTCCTGGCCGTGGGTTGCCGGATGCGTCGAAGCCTTGCGCTCGAGGGGCTATTTCTTCTGTGGGCCCTTCCCCAGATGGTTCGGCGAAGACGGCCTTCTCATGGAGAAGGTGGAAGGACGGCCGAACTGGGAGGGGATCATCCTCTATTCCGAGCGGGCCCGGCAGATCCTCGAGTTCATCAAGGAAGACTGGGCGGTGGTAACCCGGAGGATGGAGGGCAGCTAGGGCGTCCCCGAAAATCAGAGGAAGCTGTTTTGCGAACCGGGTTGTGATAGAATGGTGCAGCAAGAACGCATCGAGAACGGGGTTGCGAAGGGACACATAGATGCCGGTTCGAGATTGTTTTTTAATTCTCCTGCTGTCGGCGTGCCTCCTGATGGGATTTGGAGCATCGGCCCGGGTGCAGGCGGAAAAGAATGCAGGCGGGACATCGGCGGTAAGGTCCGGGAACGATACGGGAATGTCCATAGCGCGTGCAGCCCGCCAGCAGATCGGTGTCACGACCACATACGATCCGGCTTATAGATCTATCGCCTGTCCCAATGGAGACGTTCCCGCGGAGAGAGGCGTTTGCACGGATGTTCTCATCCGTGCTCTTCGCTCCGGACCCGGTATGGACCTCCAGGAACTGATTAACGAGGATATGCGAGGGAATTTCAAAAAGTATCCCGCCAAATGGGGGCTCAAGGCGCCCGATACGAACATCGATCATCGGCGTGTGGCAAACCTCATGACGTATTTCGAACGCCGGGGATATTCCGTGCCCATCTCAAAAAAGGCAGCCGACTACAGGGCGGGGGACTTCATCGCCTGCATCGTGCCTCCCGGTCTTCCCCACATCATGATCGTCAGCGACAGGAAAAGCCCTTCGGGGCAGCCGCTTATCATCCATAATATCGGGGCAGGAACTAAAGAGGAAGACAGGCTCTTCGAGTTCCCCATCACGGGACATTACAGGATCAGGTAGATGAGAATATTGTGCGCGCCTATTCTTTTCCTTATCACCATTTTCTGCCTGGTTGCCGGGGCAGCCGAAATATCCCATGTCTTTCCTGTTCAACCGGCAAAGAGCGCGTCGTTCAAAAGGGGAGGGCATGGTTATCCGGGCATAGATATATTCGCGAAGAAAGGCACCGCCTTCGTTTCGCCCGTTCCGGGTACGGTCGAGGATGTCCAGGAGACGGATCTCTGGGAAAAGACCCGGGACCCTGCCATGAAGGGCGGAATATGGGTAAGCATTACCGGGGACGACGGGTACCGTTACTATGGGAGCCACCTGAACGGGATCGCCGCCGGCATAACCGTGGGTAAAAGGGTGAAACCGGGTGAGATTCTCGGGTACATCGGGGCATCGGGTAACGCGAAGCATACCCCGAGCCATCTTCATTTCGGGATATCGCTGGCATCCCGTCCGTATTCATACATCGTGCGCCGTGGAGAGATCGAGCCATATTTCTTCCTTGATTGTCTCCGTGGTAATCGCTGCGATCCCCGGAAGGCGCTCGATGACGCTGTCAGGAAGAGCGGATCGAGATGAGTGGAACCCTGGGGACATCCTTCACATCTTTTCTCTGCCGGGTCTGACGAGCAACGATGATTGTCGATGTACTGGGAAGACGTTACCCCTCCCTCCCGAGAGTGTCAATAACGGCCGCGCCT
>JAAYAK010000037.1 GCA_012719415.1 Syntrophorhabdus sp. | reverse complement strand
CTTCTCATGTTTACCTCCCCGGCGAAAATGCTGATCTCTCTCCTGTTGAGTATAACACAGCGATGCCGGTGAAGCTTCACGGGCAAGCGCGAAGACCTGGCAGCGCTGGAGGCAAGGAGGGTTTTACCCGTTGCGGGGCTTCTCCGATCGTGTTATGTAAGAGATCATGGGTACGGACCGTCTGGCAGGGGGTGAGGGATGAAGTTACTTATCCGCGGGGGGAGCATTGCGGCCGGTTATGGCGCGACGCGGCGGTATGCCGATATTGTGGCGGAACGCCTTCTCCCGAGGGCGGTGGAGGTCATCGTGAGGTCGAGGCACAGGGAGACCACCTTCGATGGCGTCGCGACGTTCGTTGTGGATATCGATCCCTTTCGGCCCGACATCCTGCTGTTTAGTTTCGGCGTCGACGATGCGTTTCAGGGCGTGTATCGCTCGGAGTTCCAGGAGAACCTGGTGCAGATGATACGGCTGGCAAGGCTGCGATTCGGTCCTCAGGTCGTCCTTGCCACATCGCATACCTTCGACGACCCCTACGACATGGATGCCGTCAACATCTTCTACCGCTCCCTCAGCACAGTCGCCTCCGACCTTGACTGCCTTCTGATACCGGTGCACCATCATTTCGCGGGCTACCTGGAAGAGAAGGGTCTCACGGGCAAAGACCTTACTGGCCCCGACCCGAGATACCCCAACGACAGGGGCCACGAGGTCATCGCCGAAGCCATCCTGAAGGGTCTGAGCAAACTCCTCCCGGGGTCATCACACGCAACCGAAGACCGCTAACCCTCTTTTTTTTGATCCGGAACGGCTGTTGTTAGGGTATAAGGATGGCCGCGGCGATCACCGTCGTCCAGACGCCCTTCTTGCCGACGCTTGTCTGCGTGATGTTGCGTGTCTGAACTATCTCGTCGCTCAACTTCCACACGTCGAGCCGCTTGTTATAGCTTTCGTTGACGTCGAATTCGAGTCCCAGGATGGTTGCCAGCATCTGGGCGGCGATGTCTTCTGCGTAATCACCGGCTGTCTTTTCATCTTCTCCGTGGCTGTGATATTCGGAAAGGTATCCAAAGCGATCGCGGTCCTTGGGAATGGCGACCCCGACAGATGCCGTAACGAGGCGGTGATGTTCATCGGTGGAGGCCTCGGCCAGGACGGCATGCACTATCTGGCCGGGAGTCAGTTTCTTGAGCCCCTGTTTTGCCGGTACGATCTCGCATTGGGGAGGGAAGATGCTCGATACCTTGACAATGTTAAAGGGAGCTATCTTTGCATTGCGAAGGGCCAGCTCGAAACTCACCAGCTTCTCCTTGCTCTGGCCCACCCCTTTTGTAAGGAACATCTTGCTCGCGATATACATTTGCTGAATCTCCTTTCCGGAAAGACTTGACAGGACCGTCGGGCCTGAAACGCAAGGCGTAAGGAGTGCGGGACGATCGTTCACCCTTGAAGGATTCCGGTGCCTTACGCCCTACGCCTTACGCTTCACGGTCGTCAGCATACCACGATAGCGCCGTCTGCACAAGGCAACTTTCACAATATTTCACAATGCTCTGCAGATAGGGAGAGGGCCTATTTTTTGTCGAGGACTTCGTTCCACTTCTGCAGGTCTTGCTTGTGGTCCTCGGCCAGCCGGGAATAATCACCCTCGATG
>JAAYAK010000036.1 GCA_012719415.1 Syntrophorhabdus sp. | reverse complement strand
TATAGGTCCCTTCGGAATACAGGGTCTCCTGATCCTTCACCATGACGTAGGTCTTGACCGCATTGTCCAGGAAAGACAGTGTGAAGGCGCTGAGGATCCCGAGGACCACGATCACCGTAACGAGTTCGATCAGGGTGAAACCTCTATCGTTGTCCTTATATGCCATCATCGCGGCTAAACCTTTTTCGGCCTTCGGGTTATGATCGTTGAGATGACGTGTTTCCCGTCGAGCAGGCCTGTGTGCTTCACGGTCACCACGATCCGCTTGTAAGGGTCCGTTCCGGAAGTGGTGCCGGATGGAGACAGGTCGGGATTAAGGGAAGTAACGGAGCATTCCACGGTGTACTTGCCGCCTTCCTCGGACGTTGACGAACAGGAACCGGGGACGAGGTTGTCGTAAGGGGTGTTCGTGATCTCCGCCACCCTCTTTTCAGCATAGAACCTGGCCTTCATGTAGTAATCGGGCCTCGAATAATTGTTCATAACGCTAGTAAAGGCGATCATCGATGCCGGCAGGAAGATACCGCCGACGACAATGAACATGACAAGCTCGATTAATGTAAAACCCTTGTTGTTCTTCATCGTGTTCATTCTGCTCTTCCCGTCGAAGGGTTGACTGTGACTGTTACGCCGCCTGACAGTGTTACTACGCCATTGCTCGTTGGTTCACCGAGGGAATTGAAGACCAACCGGTTTGAAACCGTCGTGGATACGGATGTAACCGTTGTGTTACCGGGCAACGTCTTTTGCACATTTGCCACATTATAAGCTGATGAACCCACGGTAAACGTTATGATCTGTGGGCTTTTCATACCCATGGCCTTCAGTTGAGCAAGGCGGATATGTGCGATCAACTGATCTTTCGCTATCCCCGAATAATCCTCGATACGGAAAGGGTTCTTGACAATGATAGAGGCCGTTAAAATACTGAGAACCACAATAACGACAATTAGTTCAATCGATGTGAACCCCTTTTCCCTCCTCCGCGCCGAATATGTTTTGCCTTCTCTCATCTTCCCTTTATCTTTTAGACTCCACTATGCACTTCCTTTCTGTGCTCTGCACCTAATAACAAGCACGTAAAGCTCGTTATCATTGAAAGTATAGATAATACCGTGATCACCCACACGATGGCTCCATAATGTCCCGTCTTTCCCCTTTAGCGGTTTTCCGGCTTTCGGGTTGGGTAGGAGGTTCTTGCGGATTTCCTTCATGATCTCTCGGGTTGTTTCCTTTCCTATTCTCTTGAGGTCTCCCTGAACGCTCCTTTTGAACTTCAGAATGCGCGTCATTAGATATCCCAACCAAGGCCTTTGAGGAACTCCTTCTCGCCTTGGACCTGGTCAGTGGGATCCATCATCCTGTCCATGGCTATCTGGTAGTCTGCCACTATGTCGACGTAAAAGTTCAGAGCCTCTCTGACAATCTCTCCCCTGTTCCTTTTTCTCAACCTGGCAATCTCGTCTATATTTGAAAGCAAATCCTTTGGAACCCTAGTGGCTATGGGCGCCAGTCTTTCCGTCTGTTCCTTGCTCATGAAAAACACCCCCTACATGTCGTGTATACACAGAATGCCTGTCATGACCGTTTATGTCAAGGTGGTTGAGGGGTGTTCCGGTTAGATTGATGCCTTGATCTCGGTCGTGTCCATAAACGTTGTCCTGCTGTTTGCCTGTGCGTATACACTTTCAGGAAGAAGTCAACCCAACCTCACGGACAGCCTTGTGCCAAACCGTTATTCCTCACGCCCGGCCACCCTCTCATGTACACATCCGTCCCATATCTCCTGCGGAAGCACGATCTTCTCCGATCCGGGAATCTTCCAGACCGAGGCACCAGTATTGAGATCAATTCCGTTTCTCAGGTACGCCCTGTATGCCAGTTGGCTGCAGTAGAAGGATCCCTCCGTAGCTGAATCGAAGAAATTGAGGTTGTAGAACTTTTTCAGCTCCGCCTGCCTGATGCAGTACGCGGCAACGTCCTCCCGGATCGCCATGGCCTTGGCGGGGTCAACATCTGCGGACAGGAGAGGATACGCAGCACCGTAGAGCATGTCGACAAACGGGCCCCTCTGGGATCTCATCTCCTCCGCGTTCCACGTGCTGCCGATAACGTCAAAGGTGATGACTTTCCCCTTCGCACCCGCCTCAACGCACCTCCCCCCGGGCCCGACATAGATGACAATGTGGTCCACGTCCCCCGGTATGAGCTTCCCAATGAGGCGCCAGAACTGTCCGGTGATGTCCGCGCCGCCGCCGTCGGTGGTGCAGAGAAGGTCACCCGTCTGGACCCTCAGGCCTTCTATCTCATAGGTGTGGATCATGGTCTCTCCTCCACCCCGACGGGCGCGGGTGCTCCTACTACTACCACGTCGTCTGCTCCATCGTCGCGTATATGGGACGCACGATGCTCGCCAACACATATGCCTGGTGTGCCTTGACGGCCTCCTGGAACTTGAACCAGTGGCTTTCCCTGTAGTTGTCCTTCCATATCCACTGTGTCTCCGTCCCTGGCACCGTGTCCCCTCCGCCAGAGGTGTCCGCGGTTGTGAAACCCACGGCCTCCTTGAACCAGACGTCCTTGTCGTACTTCGTGAACTCTGACCCGATAAGGGCCTTATAGCTCCCGACGCGCTGAGTCTTCGTGCTGGCGCTGTCCCCTATGGCATTGCCGAGATCCGTAAGAAGAGAGCTCCTCGCGTCATCGTCAACGAAGCGGCCCCGGTAGAGGTCGAAGAGACACCCCGCCGCATCGAGAAAGCGTGGCTTGTTGTCTATGGAGGCGTGGCTTGGCACGAGACGTTTGTCCTTCCAGAGCTCGTTGGGTACGTCCGGGCTGTGCTTGGCATCGGCATGACCCACACTGGGGATGAGTTTCTCCAGGAGTCCCGCCATGTTGTTGAAGCCGTCATCAGCCCCCACAAAGTTCTGGTGAGCGAACGTGTCGGCGAAGGCATGGGTCGCTATCCCGATGCGGTAGAGGTCATGGAGGCCGAGCGCCTCAGCGAGGACCTGTTGAGCGCTCAAGCTGTTGGGGATCGTGTTCATGAGGTGGAGCTTCCCGTCAGCGCGCCTGGCTGAATCCCCTGCTATCTCGGTGAGGGATCCGGGAAGGAAGTGGAAAACAGGGTATATGCGCATGAGCTCCTTCTGGGGCTTGAGGATATTGACGGTCTGGCTGATGTAGCTCTCGTAGGCGTCGGGAGTGTCCTGGCTGATATAGAGGTGCTCCGTGTTGTCATCGGTATACTGCGAGGAGTAGGCGATGACGGAGGAGTCGTTGGGGCTGAAACCTGCCCTCCTTGCGATGATGTACGTCATGTAGTAGTGGAATTCTATGTCCATGGTGGTCTCCTTGTCCTTGTTCCAGCAACTATACCGTAATCCCTTTCCTATTGCCAGAGACCGGCGGCCCTGGTGGTCTCTATACTGTCCTGCAGTTCCCTCCCCAGGCTCGAGAGAAAGTCAAGCCCGGTGCTCTCCTCAACGTCCCGTATGGTGAAGATATACAGGGGCAGATCCTCTGTCTCAAGGGCCTCATTCGGCATAATGAAGGCGATGGCCTCCTGCTTGTTCGGGTCATAGACGATCTTGT
>JAAYAK010000035.1 GCA_012719415.1 Syntrophorhabdus sp. | reverse complement strand
GCCTTGCTCAGGAACAAAGTGGGCCTGGGAGAGTAGATCAGGTCATAGACGACGGTCCCGGGCTTTATGCGCCCTATCACGTCCTCTGTGACGGGAAGCTGGTCCCCCCTGGGATACATGCCCATCGGGGTGGCGTTGACGATAAGTCCCGTCCCGGATATCATCCCCTCCAGTTCATCCCAGGCGTGGACCTTGAGGACATCGTGGACGGGTGTGTTCTTCCAACTATCCACGAAGTCGGCCAGCTTTTGCGGGTTCCGTCCGAAGACGTGGACCTCGCGGCAACCCAGGGACTGGCAGCCCACGACGACCGACCTCGCCGCCCCCCCGTTCCCCAGGATGACGGGGGCGATGCCTTTCCAGTCTTCCTTCATCTCCTTCAGCGGGGCCATAAACCCGAAGGAATCGTAATTGGTCCCCTTCCAGCCGTTCTCTGTCCGGGAAACGGCGTTCACGGCACCCGACAGTTTCGCTTCGGCGGTGATCTCCGTCAGGAGGGGCATAATGGCCTGCTTGTGGGGAATGGTAACACTGAACCCCTGCACATCCATGGCCTCAAACCCCCGAAGGGCCGCAGCCAGGTCCTCGGGCTTCACCGAAAAAGGGATATAGACATAATCGGCTCCAAGATACTCGATCGCCGCATTGTGCATCACGGGAGAGAGTGAGTGGACGATGGGGTAGCCGACAACCCCCAGTATCTTCGTCGTTCCTTTGATCATCATCACCACCACCTGGATTGAACTCTAGTGCGAGACTGTTGAAGACCTCCGTTGAAACACCAAAATCATCCCGCACTGTACCGCGCATGTCAAGGTTTATGTAACCTTCGGCATTCCTCCCCGCATTCGCAGACCCGTCACGGACGTCGGGGCGTCGCACCTGAGCGCGACCGTTGAGAGCTTGTCGTTGATCGCGATGATGGCACCGTTGGGACACCTGAAGGTGTCCGAGGTTGTCGCATCTGCGATACCGCACAACACGCAAATGCAGACAGCGGCAAGCAGGGTCTTTGACAAGACACCTTTCACTCTTATCCCCCTTCTACTCCGCGCCCCTGGAACATATCTGGAGAGAACGGGCAGGCGGCCCGACCCCTCTACGTCTCCAGGGATACATCATCATCTTTGCCCCTGTCCAGTTCCCGTCTCACCGCGAGGCCGATCTTCTCCATTATATAGGGCTTGCGGACAAAGGCCCCGGCCCCAAGGGCCTGGGCCTTCTTCACGCGGTCGGTCTCGGAAAAGCCACTGACGATGACCGCCTTCTGCCCCGGGTGGGTTTCGAGGATCCTCCTGTAAGTCTCCAATCCATCCATCCCCGGGTCCATGACCATGTCGAGGAGCAAGAGGTCCACCGTCTTGCCGAGCAGGCGCTCGACAGCCTCCTCCCCGCTCGCGGCAGTCTCCACGGTGTATCCGAGAACGGTCAGCATGTTGATGGCAAGCTCCCTCTGCTCCTTGATGTCATCAACAACAAGAATGGTCTCTCCCTTGCCCCGGTACGCGAGGGAATCGATGACCTTCTTTCTTCTCGCTATTTCTTCCCTCGTGACGGGCAGATAGATCGTAAAGGTGCTCCCGACGCCCTCCTCGCTCCTCACGTCTATGTATCCGTCGTGGTCTTTCACGGTGCCCCACACCACGGCGAGGCCGAGACCCGTCCCGCTCCTTCCCATGACCTTGTTCGTGTAGAAAGGCTCGAAGATCTTTCCCATGTCCCGTTCGGATATTCCCTTGCCTGTGTCGGAAACGCTCAGGATCGTGTAATCACCCTCCTTCATGCTGTCATATCCCTGGATGGGCACATCGAGATAGCGGTTCTCCGTCCTGATGGTTATCTCCCCGCTGCCCGCCAGCGCCTCCGCCGCGTTGGAGACAAGGTTCGCGAGGGTCTTGTTCAGGTGAACGGGAGACCCCCTGGTGTTCAGGAGTCCGTCGGCAAGTTCGACGTTTATCTCCACTGCCGGGTGGTCCGTCTTGAGCTTGTCAAACTCAGGCGTCTTGAGATAATCGGCAATGATGCCGTTGAGGTTTACCACTTCGGAGACCGCCACACCCCTTCTCGCCAGGGTCAAAAGGTCCTGGATGATCGCCGCCCCTCTCAGGCCCGAGTTCAGGATGTCATCGGCATATTTCCAGTAGGGAGTGTCTTTCGGCAGGCTTGCCCGAAGGAGGTCGGCACAGCCGACGAGCACGCCGAGGACATTGTTCATGTCATGCGCCACGCCCCCCGCCAGCCTTCCCAATCCCTCCATCTTCTCCGCCCTGTTGAGGCGGTCGGCCAGTCTCTTGCGCTCCGTATCGTCGCGGATGCACTCTATCGCCGCAATGACATTGCCCTTCGAATCGTGAAGGACGGATGCCGTCGCGTACACGTGAAAGTCGCCGGGAGGTATTCCGGGAGTGTAGGCCTCACCGAAAAGAGTGTTACCCACCCTCTGGAAGGCCGTGTACTCGTACTCCAGTTCCATTTCGGGATGAAGCGCGTAATCGATGAGGATCGGCCTGTGCTTGCCATAGAACGGTACGGCATACTCGTAGTCGCCTTTCCCGAGCATCTGGTCCTTGGTGACCCCCGTCAGCTTCTCGATCGCCCGGTTCCAGGCCATGACCCTTCCTTCCCTGTCAATCACAAGGGTGGCATCGGGGAGGAATTCAATGATATCTTCCAACCTTCTGCGGGACTCATGCAGTTCCTCTTCCGCCTTCCTGCGCTCCGTTATATCCCGCATGATGCCAACCGCGTGCCAGCCATCCTTGAGATGGATGGCGGAGAGGGACAGCTCGATGGGAAATTCCTCTCCCCCCTTCCGGCACGCCAGCAATTCAACGCTCTTCTCCGGTGAATGTGTCGTGCCGCTCGCTCTGAACATGCCGAATGCCCTGCCGTAAGTTTCCAGGAAACGCTCCGGCGTCACCAGCCTGTGAAGGTCACTACCGACCGCCTCCTCCTTCGTGTAACCGAAGATACGTTCCGCCGCCCTGTTCCAAAAGGAGATCAGTCCTCCCGGGTCCATCATGACGATGGCGTCCTTCGCGGAGTCCGTTATGGCACGTATCAATGAGTCGCTCTTGCTCAGGGCCTCTTCGGCGCGCCTGCGTTCCACGATGTAGCGGGACTGCTGGAGGTTCTGGAAAGCCGCCCTCGACAGCAGGCTTGCCAGCGTGTGGAACGCCTGGGCGACAAAGCGGAACTGTTCCGTTGACATCACCGGCACTTCGTAGAAGGCTTCGACAAACGCCTCTTCGTCACTTCCGAGTTCCCTGGCATAAGCCCGGACATTCTCTTCGCTCTGGGCTTCGTTGCGCACCTGGCCGATGAGCCAGTTGGCTATATGTCTCCCCCCGACGGTGATGCTCGACCCGGCACCCCACAATCCCGCGCTCAGGCAGGGCTGAATGGCGGGCCCTTCGGGGTGATACTGCCCCAGATGTGCGTCGGACGTTTGGCACCTCTTTCTTCCACGTTCGGTCCTTCGCACTATGTCGCTGCAAAAGCGGGAGAAGTTGCTTGGCCTCGTTATGGGGGTACCGTCGATGCGTGTGAGGAGAGCGGCCACCCCGACGGCGACGCACAGCTCATCCTGCAGCCGCTGCATCTCATCGAGGTCGAAAAGATCTTCGAACTCTACGCCGGCGGCATCCTCCATCGGCTGCGTCAGGGAAGCAATGCGGCTCTCGAGCCTGTCCCTGATCTTCCGGCGGTCCGCTTCCGATCTCTTCAGTCTCCCAATCTCTTGTTTGAGAGAAGCTATCTCATCGATGAGCTGCTGATACGTTGCGGAGGGGTGTGCCATTTGGCCTCCTTGTGGCCGTCAAGGATGCACGAGACGCATCTGCATATCAGCAATAGTATCTCAGAGACGTGAAAGTGTCAATCGGAGGCCGGCAACGTTATCCCGCCGTCTTTCAGCGACGCAGGGCGAAGCGGGAAGGAATGCCCTCACCCTTGCTAAGCACGATGTCCCGTCCTTCGAGAAGGTCGAGATGGGCGAAGACCTCCGAGACGGCCAGGAATATCTCATCCCGTGAAAGCCCCGGGAATACCTCTCCGACGATCTCGTACATCGTCATATCGGTCCGTGACCCAAGGATGTCCGTGACCTGCTTCGTCCTTACGGCCATGAGGCCGAGCAAGGCCGATATCCTCTCCGAGGGGTCCGTCATCATTTCGCCGTGGCCCGGCAGGGCGAGCGCGAGACCCATCCCGGCGACGCGCCTGAGAGATGACGCATAGGCCTCGAGGCTCCGGTATCCGGCGGGGAGCTTCGATGGTCTCTGGGCCAGAGGGTTCGACGATATGTCCTTCAGCAGGAAATCCCCTGTGAAGGCTATCTTCTCCCTGTCATCGACCATCATCACACACCAGGGGGTGTGACCGGGCACGTGCTCCAGCCTGAAGCAGCGGGAGCCAAGCTCGATGATCTCTCCCGGCTCCAGTCGGCGGGATACCCTGACGGGGCGGGCCAACTCCTTCAGGAACCGGAAATAATG
The DNA here is from genome assembly GCA_012719415.1 of Syntrophorhabdus sp. NCBI lineage: Bacteria > Pseudomonadati > Thermodesulfobacteriota > Syntrophorhabdia > Syntrophorhabdales > Syntrophorhabdaceae > Syntrophorhabdus > Syntrophorhabdus sp. The sequence goes on along the minus strand of JAAYAK010000035.1, from coordinate 23,852 downwards.
CGCCAGGCCGGCAATGAGGTCCGCGGGCACACCGGCACGATCAAGAAAGGCTTTCTGGAACCGTTCTTCCTCGAGGCACTCCGTGTCGTAGTTCTCCAGCCACCGGGCGGTATCGTCCGTGGCCCAGACCTCGGCGCCCGATATCTCCACAATGTCCCCGGCTGACCCAAAATGGTCGATGTGAGGATGCGTGACAATGATGACCTCGATATCACTGAGGGAGTAACCGAGATGCTGAAGCTGTCCGCTCAGCTCGGCGAGAGACAGGGCATCTTTCATGGGAGCATCGATCAGTGTCGGGACGGGCCTCTCCACGAAATAGATGTTGACCCGCAGCCCGGGCACCGGCGTCGGCGCTTCAAGGAGATGGATACCGCCCCTTTCCGCAGGGTCCGTCAGAACATGTTCCGTGTTTTCCAGGCCTGTCTCTTTCATCTCTCCGTCGGGCCTCATTATACCACGCAAAGAGCCGCCCGATGTCAAGGGGATTGCAGAACCCGGATATCTGGCTTACTCTACATCTATAGAAAACGGAGGTAAGCATGCGAAAGGCAGGATGGTGCGCCATATTGCTGACAACGTTGACCCTCTGCTCCTGTGCGACACCCGTGCTGCAAAGATCTCTTATGGACAGGGGGACGAGAAACCCGGACCCTGCCGAACTCGTCGCCAACCCTTCAGGCTATCTCGGGCAGCTCTTCGTCTTCGGCGGCATCATCGCCTCCACGACCGTCACGCGGGACGGTTCCCTTGTCGAGGCGGTCTACGTGCCCGTCGATCGGTACGGGGACCTTCAGGACACTCCGGCCCTTTCACGGAGGTTCCTGGCACTCTATCGAGAAGGCGTTCTGGACCCCGTCATCTACAGTCCGGGCAGACGTATCACCCTCGCGGGAACATTCACGGAAGCCCGACCGGGAAAGCTCGGGGAAATGGATTACATTTTTCCTTTCTTCCAGGTGAGCGAGATATACCTGTGGCCGAAAGAGCCGATGGTGTATTATTACGTGCCCGCCCCCTACTACCTCCCGTACCCCTGGCACCGTCCGTGGTACTGACGGCCCCGGTGCGGCAAGGGGTCCGGCGCACCGACAGGTTTCAAGGAACCGGCGGCTGGAAAAGAGCCCGTATCTCCGGCGAGACCCCCCTGAAGTCAAGCTGCCTCGCGAGCTCTTCCAGGGTGAACCTGAACTCCCGGAAAGAGGCGGCACCGCGCGCGCATATCTTGCCGTGTTCGTTTTCAATGACGCCGGAGAGGTAACATATCCGCCCCGTGTTCCGGAGAAAACTTCCTGACGCACGGTACATCCTGCCGCATTCAACGGGTCTTTTGAATTCAACTTCGATCTTCGAGGTGGCGTACATCCGCCGCGTCCGGGTAAAGATGGTCCACCACATGACCTCGTCCAGTATCCCCGCCACGATGCCGCCGTGAAGCATTCCGTCATACCCCTGGAACCTGTCGCCGGCCGTGAACTCGCATATCGCCCTGTCATCCGCATAGTGCAGTTCCAGGCCAAGGCCGCCGGTGGCAGGGCCGCAGAAGAAACATTTCTTATAACCCGGCAAGAGTCCGTCCATCATTCATTCTCCTTCATCTGTTCTTCCCGCACGATCTCTGCAGCCCTTTGTTCCCGCGGCTCCAGCACCGTCCGGACCCTGCCTGCGAGATCATACAGGGAGAACGGCTTCGCAATGAAGTGAACGCCTTCCTCCAGGACCCCGTTGCGGGCTATCACATCCGTCGCGTACCCGGACATGTACAGGCACTTGAGGCCTGGTCTCATAACGGCGATCTGTTCCGCGAGCTCTCTCCCGTTCATCCCCGGCATCACCACGTCCGTCAGCAGGAGGTCTATGTCGCCGTCATATTCCCTGGCGAGCCGGAGCGCGTGGCTCGCCCCTTTGACCGCAAGAACCCTGTAGCCCAGTCTTTCGAGCATCGCCCTGGTGAGGTTCAGTACCGACTGCTCGTCCTCCACCACCAGAACCGTCTCGCTGCCCCCCTGTGTTTCCGTTATCGCTTTTTCATCCACGGATTCCCCGATACCAGCGCTGTAACGGGGCAGGTAGATCCTGAATGTTGTGCCTTGGCCCGGTTCGCTGTATACATCGATGACCCCCCCGTTCTGCCTGACGATCCCGTACACCGTCGACAAACCGAGACCCGTCCCCATACCCTCCTCCTTGGTGGTAAAGAAAGGCTCGAAGATGTTGGCCAATGTTTCCCTGTCCATCCCGCAACCGTCATCGGTCACCGCGAGCAGGACGTATTCGCCGGGGGCCGACTCGGGGTGGGCCGCCTGAAACAATTCATCACAGATCACGTTCGATGTCTCGATAATGATCTTTCCCGTCTTGTTCATGGCATCGCGGGCATTCACCGTGAGATTGGCGAGAAGCTGGTCCACCTGCGAGGGGTCCATCCTGACACGCCACAGTCCCTGCTCCGGCCGCCACAGCAGGTTGATGTTCTCGCCTATAAGCCGGCGAAGCATCCTGAGCATTCCCGCCACCGTTTCATTGAGGTTGAGCACCCTGGGGCTGACAACTTGCTTGCGGGCAAACGCCAGCAACTGGCGGGTAAGGTCAGCGGACCGTTTCCCGGCCGTGAGGATGTCCTGGAGCTCTTCGCGGACTGCCCCGCGGGGAGAGACCTTGCCGAGCGCCAGTTCAGCGTTGCCGACGATCACACTGAGCATGTTATTGAAATCGTGGGCGACTCCACCTGCCAGCTGTCCGATGGCGTCCATCTTCTGGGCCTGTAGCAACTGGTGCTCCAGTCTCCGACGATCCTCCTCGGCCCTCTTGCGCTCGGTGATGTCAAAAAAGGCCACGATAACGCTGTCGCCCACCGACTCCGTCGCGACCACCATGGTGCGCAACGTCCCATCCTTGCACAGCACCGAGTATTCGAGGGGCTCCCTGGCCGGATCTTTGGCCGTCGAGGTCTCCAGCGCCGCGCGCCATTCTGTCGTCAGCCTGTCCCTGGCCCCGGGGTCGGGCATGCAAAGGTCCCACACGCACCCCACGGTGGGAAGGTCATCCGCCGTGTAACCCATCACCCCCGTGAGGCTGTTGTTCACGTTCAGGACCTTTCCATCCCGGGATACGTTCGCAAGGGGGATCGGGGCCATGGTAAAGAGAGTGCGGAAGCGCGCCTCGCTCTCTCTTAATGAGCCTTCCGCGCGTTTTTGCTGCTCGCGGTGCTGGAGCGCGGCAAGGAACGCGTAGCCGCCAACAATGGATACCATGGGAAACACCGTTCCCACGAACAGGCCGCCGTGAAAGAAAAGCTGTTGCGTCGTCAACCACAGGGCGGCAACGAAAAGAACCACGGCGACAAGACAGAAGATAGTGCCTCTGAAGAGGAAGAACAGGCAGAGGGCCGCGCCGGGAATGACGACGAGCAGGAGAACGAAGCCCTTCGACCAGCCCGGCTCGGAGATGAGGTCGCCCGTCAGCAGGTTGTCGACGGCGGCGGCATGGGCCTCTATTCCCGGGAAGGTGGAGCCAAAGGGCGTCGCCAGCCATTCCGCCATGCCCGCCGCCGAGGTACCGACAAGGACCACCTTCCCCCGCAGCCTCTCCGTTGGAATACCGCCGTCCATGATATCCGCCGCAGACACGTAGGTGTGGGTCCTTTTCGGACCCCGGAACCTGACGAGCAGTTGGCCGTGACCGTCGACAGGTATCGGCGTTGTCCCGTAACGCAGCGACTGCAGGCCGTTCCCATCCCTTTTCAGAAGGATATTGTCCGCCCCTTTCAGTTTCAGAACGGTGGCGAGGGCCAGACTGGGGTAGACCTTGCCCCGGTAGCGGATGAGCAGCTGCAGGCGTCTTGCCATACCGTCACCGTCGGGACTGAAATTCAAAAAACCGGTAGCGGCGGCTTTTTCCGAGAACATGGGCAGGCTGCACAGGACACCGGTACCCTCGGGTATCCCCCGGTCTTCTTCCTTTCTTCCGCCCCTGCCCAGAAACGACACTTTCAGCGGGTGCAGAACGCATTCTCTCGAAATGGTCCCGGAACTGTTGAAATGGAACTGGTTGCCCAGGACAAAGGGTCCCCGCACCAGCGTTTCGGCCAGAACATGGTCGTTGTCGTGGAGTTCCACGGGGAGACGATCGCTGGTCACCTTGCGTCCGTGGAAGGCGCTAAGGTCCTCGAGCACCCTTCCCCAGGATGTCCTGTCGGGTTCGGCAAAGACCATGTCGAGACCTATGACCGCCGGCTTCGCGGATACGATCCCGTCAAGCAGGCCGGCCAAACGGTACCGCGGCCAGGGCCATTGACCGTACCGCTTGAGCGTTCTCTCATCAAGGTCGACGATCACCACCCTGCCGCTTTCGTGATTGTTGGGAAGATGTCTGAGAAGCAGGTCATAGTTCATCAGATCGACCTGCCGGAACAGGTTGGGCAGGAACGCATAGATGGCGGCGAAGACAAAGGTGATCAGAAGACCCCAAACAAGGATACGGCGGTTCCCCGACCCGCGGCCCGGCATGGGCATGCTGGAATCCTCTGCTGGACGTTTACCCGGTCTCATTTTCCTCAATGACTTCGCCGTGCCGCTATGAGGGACTACTTTACGACTATCTCGACCCTCCGGTTCCTCGGTTCCCGAACGTTGTCGCCCGTCTTGACGAGAGGGTTTCCTTCGCCATGCGAGGTGGCGGTGATGCTGGAGATGGCCACACCTTTCGCCACCAGGATGTCGTGGATCGCCTTCGTCCGGTCAAGACCGAGCTTGTAGTTGTGCTCCTTCGTGCCGACCGTGTCCGTGTGCCCGGATATGACGACGTCGACAGAACCCCTCTTTCGGATGGTCGCGAGGACATCGGGGACGATCGCCTTTGACTCCCGGGTCAACACATCCGAATCGAGGAGGAAGTAAAGTATGAATCGCGCGGGCGGAGCGGGCCGCGCGGCCAGGGCATCGGAAAACACGGCCTGGACCTCGTTGGTCGTCATGGTCGTTACCTTACCGGGCGCCGCGTTCCTGCCCGCCACGGTCACCGACTGATTCGCCTCGTTCAGGACCTGCTGCCCCCGATCGTTCGTTACGACCACCTGTCCGACATTCCCATCGGGGTCAGGGATCAGCACGACCGTGCTCCTCGTGGCACAGCCCGTGAGAAGCACAGACACACCCAAACCTGCAAGGAGGATAACGATCTTGTTCATGTTCCCCCACCAGATACGACAGCGCATCGCCAGGGATCGCCGGGCCACGGTTCGTAAGGGTTACGACCTACCCGCCTTCCGCCTTGACCAGGAACTGTGTTCCGCGAATACCGATCGTGGCGTCGGGGGTGTGGAACTTGACCGACTCCGGCGACTGCCTGCCTATAATGCCTGACAGATACGAGGCAGTACCTTTCAGGATTCGGGCAACCATTGACAGTACACCCTTTTCGGGGGCAAAGATGTATTCATCGATGACGAGTTCGCTGTTCGGCCCCAGTGACAGGACCGTATTGTCCTCGAAAACGATCCCGACAGCACTATCGATTCCCGTCCGAATCATATCCTTCTGGTAAAGCCGGTCGCCGACCTTGAGGGGAATGGTTTGGCCGACCCGCACGACGACAACATCACCCTTTCCCGTCCTGGCTTTCCCTATCGATGGCCCTTCTCCCATGACGAGGCATGGGACGAAGATCGTCATCATGAGACAGAGGAAACAGAGTCTTTGTATAACGCTACTGTCTCTCATTGTATTAATATACTGCCATAACAATAAAAAAAACAAGTACTTATTTGCCGGAATCCGTGGGTGCGAGTACACCTCGAAACCTCCGGGACGGTGCGAACACCGAGTCTGTCACCATTTTCCCCCGTGGATGTTCCCAGCAGATAGTGACATTGCGCCGCCACTCGGCTATTATAAGATGGGGATGGCGAAAGGGGGCATGCATGTCGTACAAATTCGATTCGTTATTGATCATCCTGAACAGGATAGACAGCGGGAAACGGGTCACGGCCGATTCACTCATGGAAGAGCTGGAAGTGAGCAAGCGGACGGTGCACAGGTACATCACCACCCTGCAAACCGCAAACTTCCCCATCGAATATGACCGCGAGAAGAGGACGTACACCTTCACCGGCGGGTACACCCTGAAGAAGCCGAACCTCTCCATCGAGGAAACCCTGGCCTTTTCCCTCGCCCGGAAGATGCTGGGCAACTTCGGCCCGGGGATGGAAAAAAGCCTGGGAAGCATCGAAGAAAAGCTTGCCGTTGCCCACAAACTGGACCTCAATCACATCGTTCTCTCTCCCGATACGGTCCCGCCCGGCACGGAACACTATATCACACCCATCCACCGGGCGATCATAGACCACCGAAGGATCGAGATGACCTACAAGGGCTTCTACGCCAGGAAGGCCACCCGCAGCGAGGTCGATCCCTACTACCTCTTCTTCTCGAACGGCATCTGGTACTTCAGGGGCTATTACCACGCCGACAAGGCGGCGAGGACCTTCGCCCTCGACCGTATCCAGTCCCTGACCGTGCTGGACAGGCATTTTGCTCCCCCGAACCTCACCCCGGAAGAGGAGGTCTCTGGAGGCTTCGGCGCTTTCATTGACGGCGAACCCGTCGACGTGGTCCTGAGGTTCGACGAAACCTACAGACCCCTCATCATGAGAAAGACCTGGCACCCCAGTCAGCAGCATCGTGAACTCCCCGACGGCCGTATCGAAATGACCTTCAGGGTGAACGGCATCCTCGGCATCGGCACCTGGATCCACCAGTGGATCCCCCACGTGGAGATCGTCACGCCGAAAGAACTGCGCGACGCCTTCCTGGACGACCTAGAAAACGCCATGGAGAAGCACGGGAAGAAGAAATAGCATGTAACCTCCTTGCACCCCTGTCCGGATCTTCCCCCTCTGACACCCTGTTGTCACATCACATCATTAGAATATGGACAAAAGGAGTGGTCATGATCGACGCGGGGAGATGTGATGATGAGGAGGGCGTTCTGTGTGACTGGTGCGGGGAGGAGGAGGCCGTGGGTGTGTTCTTTGTGCCGGGCAGAGGGGTGCTCAGTCTTTGCGCGCACTGCAGGATATTTCTCGTGGCTGTCCTCGTGGACGTCGCTTGACGACGGAAAGGGCTTGTTGTGTAAGCAGGAGGACCATATGAAGTCGGCCCATGGGAAGTTCTGGCAGGTGTCTCTCGCGCTTTCGGTTATCCTTGCCGGATCGGTCACGGCAGGATCAGCCGGGGAAACAACGAAGATATACGACAAGCATTGGAACGTCAAGGGCTACATCCGGGACGACGGGGGAACGACGAAAAAGATCTATGACAAGAAATGGAACCTCCGGGGCTACATCAGGGAGGACCGTATCTACGACAGGAACTGGAACCGCACGGGAACCCTCCGGGACTCCAACCGATAAAAGCTTTTCAGAGAGTCTCATGCACCAGTCTGACGCGCGAAGCGTGCCCCTGTATCATGGGATAGAGGACTGCGGGGCGCGGTCATTCGTCCTCAACGGCGGAAACTTCACGATATCGACGGTCACCGAGGCCACGGTGATCTCCGGCTCTTCGCCGAAAGACTTGAGGAGCTCCCCGTGGATCTCTGCCTTTATCGATCTGCGCTCCCTGGCTTCCACGATGTAGCGCAGTGTCAGCTCGATCCAGTTGTCCGTCATGGCAATGTAGACGGCCGGCTCCACGGGGACCGCGGGGAGAGAGGGATATTTCCTTGCCATCTCTTCGAATTCCGCCCTCGCCTCCGCATGAAATCCCCGTGTCAGCCCCTGCCCCTTTGCGAGGATGATCTCGACGGCGCGCCGCCAGTTCGTGTCATACGTGACGGGGACCATTATCTCGTCCCAAAGGTACCGCGAATGCTGGGTGTAATTGAAAACGGGGTCCGAGAAGACCACGCGGTTCGCCAGGCTCACTATCCTGCCCGTATACTGGTCCGCCTTGACCCATTCGCCTATCTCCATGACCGTGGTCCGCAAAAGGCTTATGTCGAGCACGTCACCGACGACATTGCCTATCCGTATCCTGTCGCCGATCCTGAATATGTTCCCGGTGATTATGTTCAGGTAGCCGGCAAAGGAACCTATCACCTCCTGCGAGGCAAAGGCGACACCGGCCCCCAGAATGCCGAGGACGGTCGCGAAGTTGCTCCCCAGCTCGAAGACCACCACGAGAATGATCACGACAGCCAAAATGTAGGTGATCTTGCGGACGAGGACACTCAACGTCTGCATTTGAGGATCACCCTGGGCGCGCTTTCTCAGGAGTCTTGCGGCAACACGGCTCACGACAACGGCAAGGCAGACAACAACGATCGAAATGGCCAGTTTCTGCAGTATCTGAAGATAGAGCGGTGGAATCTGCGGCACGATCAACCTCCCTGAGGTATCGAATCCCTCGGTCCATTTGCCGGGCCGGCTCCTGTTTGTGCCGGCACCTCTCTAATTCTCCTGTAATGTCAGATAATATGCAAGACAGTAGGAACGGATCCCGGACATCAGACCTGATGAAGACCCGCATTTGGGCCCCGATCTCCGAACCTATCGCCCGGTATGTCTCTCCGTGCGATCTTGGCCGGTCCTCGATCGACCCCGCCCACCAGTCACGCCGCTGGTCGATGAGCTGCGCGAGGAACTCGGGAAGAGCGCTGTCCCGGGTGGAAAGCCAGCCACGTTAACACGGGTGTCCCGCGTATATACAACCCGCTTTCAGCAGCCGCCGCGAATTTCCTCGTACCAGGCGATCTCCCGGTGGAACTTGAAGGAGACATTGAGTCTCACCCGGTAGCTTACGATCTTTCCGTCTTCCACCGTCACGTCCAGCTTCACCACCTCGCCGACCCGAAGGTCCTTAACGCTCTTCGCGGCCGTCTCTATGGCCCTCCTGGCCGCATCTTCCCACGAAACGGTGCTGGTGCCGACAAGCTCGCTCACAACGTATACCCTGCTTATGTTGTCTCCCATGATGACCTCCCTTCAACCTTCTACGCTTCCGGTCATATGGTGTTAATAGCACAAATGCCGGTCCTGTCAAGAAAGAGCAAGGAACAACGGGCGCGCAGGTAAGAATGCCGGAGGGCCCGTTATTCGGGCCTGTCCTGCCGTGATGTCAGGCCCTGTCTTTCCAGCCGGTCCTCCAGTTCGTCCAGGTACGCGGAAAGGGTGTTCCCCGTCTGCTCCAGGGTGGAGCGAACATCACTGTCGAGTTGGTCCAGCCTGGTCAGAATGGCGGCCCTCGACTCGGCATCCAGGTCCGCCTGTCTTTTCAGTTCTTCCTCCAGATACCCGCGCAATTCCGTCAGCCTGGAGACCTCAGCCTTATCGGCAAGCTCTTGTTTTGCCTGCAGTTCCTTCGCGTTGCGGCGGGCTTCGATGAGAAACGAGGTCTGCAGGTAGACCACGAATATGAGAAACAGCGCCGCGAGGAGAACCAGAAGCCCAAGCATGACCAATCCCAACGGGGCCTGAACAACGGAAACCCCCAGGGAAAGGGTCGTCGGGGCAAGGAACGAGTTCCAGTTGAGAGCGACGAAAGCGGCAACCGCCGCGATGATGACCACCAGCAAAAATGTGCGGATCTTCATGGGAATAAACCTCCTTGATAGATGGATATCGCCACACCACGGGGAATGCTCGTGTCCTTGCGTAATTATACCAGCCTTTACCGTTTTTCGCGTCTCTATTCCCTGCGAGGGGACGCCATGCAAGACACTCCCGGCAGCTATGACCCCGTCCCGCGGACGGCCCCGCTCTTCGGGGTACCGATCACTGCGTACATAAGCTCTAAGGACCCCCTGATGACGAGGACCCGCTGCTAAAACTCTTCTCCCTTCAAAAGGAAAGTAAAATACTTGACACGCTTCGCGCCGCGTACGATGATTTGAGAAAATCGATAACGGAGGTTACGGTATGAGAAAAACGAAGGGGATGCCTTGCAGTGCGCTCAAGATCTCGTTGATCATGTTCTGCTTGGTTTCTATCGCACTCCTTGGCGCTGATCATGTCTTCGCGGACGCGCCCAACGGCAGCTACAAGAAAACGTGCAAGAACATCAACTACAACGCCAGCGCGGACAGGATAACCAGCGCGAGCTGCAAGAAGATGAACGGTAAGTGGAACACGACGCAGTACCACAACTGCAACGGGTGCATCAACCAGGGCGGGGACATTTCGAACTGCGATGGAACGCTCGACTGCACCGGCGTCAACCTTCCCAACGTGGGCTCCTACCAGCAGTCCTGCTTCTGCTGCAAGATGGTGGGCACCACGCTCAGTTGCTATTGCAAGCCCAAAAAGGGTACATCAAAATTCACCACCCTCAACAATGCAGGCACCTATTCAACCATCTGGAACGATAACGGAAAACTGAAAGGTCAATAACAGAAAGGGGGAGGCGCGTCGGACTGGACGTCTTTGCCCGGCGCCGTCAGTTGCAGAACCATCTTGAATGAAGACGGAACGTCGAAAGGCGGGCGCTGATAGCGATATGCGGCCGTACGGCCCGATTCTCCGGAATCGGGCCTCAGGCACCGTTTCCCGCCTCAAGGGTCGTTTGTGATGAATACGGTCAGGCTCAGGTTTTCGACACATTGGACCGTTCTCGGATTGGTCTATGTTGCCGCTGTCGTTTACCTTTCCCTGGCACCCGCACCGCCACACGATGTCCTGCCTTATCTTCAGGTCGACAAGGCCGCGCATTTTTCCGCCTACACGTTCCTTATGCTCTGGTTCGGCCAGATATACCATGAACGGCCTGTCGCTCTTCTTATCGCGTCAGGGCTTGTCATGCTGGGTATATTCCTTGAGGTCCTTCAGGGCCTGAGCGGCTACCGAACGTTCGAATACACCGATATGGCGGCAAACACCCTTGGTGTCGCTTCAGGATTCTGGATCGCCCGAACGAAGTTCGGAGGTCTTCTCCACGCTTTGGAAGTGTTCCTGGTCCGGTCCAGAAACTGAAAGGGACCACTGCGCGTCACTTCCGGGAGGTGCATACCGTGAGTAAACACAGAGGGGGAGGACAATTCGGCAAGCTCCAGAATTCGTGGCCCTTCGTCACCTTGACCATAAATGAAGACGGCATTTCAATGAGGACCATCTTGCAGGAGATCGAGTTAAAACGTGGCTCCATCCGGGCGATCATCCTGCGGAAACGCTTCCTCAATCATCGCTTCATTTTCAAACATGACGATCCCGCGGTCAAGGAGCGGATCGAGTTCTGGACGTTTTCACCCGACCCGGTGGCGAAGGCCCTTACGTCGCGAGGCTACCACGTCTCGGAAGGCGGATACTGACCCGACACCTCGTCCCTTCAAACCCCCAGCATTTCACCCACGGCCCTGCCGTATTGCTGACAGGCGCGCAGTCCTTCATCGGTGTCGACGATGTGCTCTTTCAGGAGAAAGGGACCGAGGCTCACCATGTTCATCCTGAAGACATGCTCCATGGTGTCGAATATGTATCCCGGGGCGTCCCCGCTGTGCGTGTGGGACCCGAAAGCCCCTCCCGCCTTGCCGGCCAGGCCGGCATTCCTCGCCAGGAAGAGAAAGGTCTTCATGTTGTCCGTCATGTCCCTGTGGTAGGTGGGGCAACCGAAGATATACCCGTCGTATCCTTCCATGTCCTTTTCGCTGGCGATCTCGGAGATCTTCCTCGCCTCGGCGTCATGGCCGCTGATGCGGACACCCTCCGCGATGTACTCCGCCATCGTCCTTGTCTTGCCGGTGAGGCTGAAATAAGCGATGAGGACTTTCTTCATTGATCTACACCACTATCCTGCGTATCTCCGCCTTCTGGTTGACGAAGTTCACGATAAGCCCGATCTTGTAATTGGTCGCCTTGAGTATACCGATAAGGTCCACTTCGTGCTGTTTCTGTATCTTCTCCACGGTCATGATATCGATAACGACCTGGTCTTCCACAATAACATCGGCAAAGTAGTCACCCACGTCGACACCTTTGTACTTCACCTTCACCGGTACGTGGCTTCTGCCCCTCAATCCCTGCTTCCTCAACTCCAGCATGAGGGCATTCTCGTACACCTTGTCCGGGAAACCGCTGCCAAGCTCCCTGTTGACCTCTATGACGGCATCGCTCGCCGTCTTGACGATCCTGTTGACATCCAGCGCCGCCTCTTCGGGGTCGGCAACGCCCCTCCTTATCCGCGCGTTGATCTGGGTCAGGATCTCTTCGTCGTGATCAAAGGATTTCTGTTTCATGCACACCTTTGAATTGGCTTATAGTTTCGATATCTTATCCGAGAGCACAGAACGGGTCAAGCAAAAATGTGCCCGTGAGAGCGGTCGGGAACGATTGCTTCGGGAGCCAGGGGCGCCATCTGTTACGGTACCGACCGCCCGCGTCTCCCGTCAGGATACAAGCCCACCCGAACAATTGATCGACGAGATCCGCTGAAAGTATTCCTTCTCATCGGCGAATTCCAGGAAATGCACTATCTGGTCGACGGCGATGGCGGTCTTCAACCCTGAGGCCCAGTCATTGATATCGGCAGGAACCTCGCCGACAACAAAGACCCGGCCGAACATTTCCCGAATCCGTGGTTTCTTGATCGCTATGCCTCCCGTAAATCCCTCGGAAGCGTTCATCAGGTATACGAGCAGCACCTCTCCTTCAAAATGATACGTGGTAGTATCGACCTTTCCCATCTTCCGCCTCGCTTGCTCCTGTTAAGTTATATGGCTCCATGTGTTCCCTATTCTGCGCCATCCCCTATTCTTAATCAAATCGATGGCCCTCTGCAATAGAAAAACCACCGGGTGCGGAAAAGGAAGATATGGGCCCCTGCCGCTGCCGGTGGCGCTCTTGTCTCGCACATTATGCCTTGCAAAAGAGCGCCAACAAGGGCACAATTGTCATAGTCCAACTATACGAATGGGGGAACCGTGAAGTCACTACCACTGTTGCTGATCGCTGTCGCCATGCTGGCCGGGTGTTCCACGCCGCCGCGACAGGCAAAAGATGCCAGCTACCTCACGAAGCATGTCACGACAAGCCTGCCTGTCGCCGTGACGTATGAGAATCTCCGGCAGGGCTTCAGGTATTGCGACTTCGCGAATATCGGCACCCTGAACTGCAGGCCGCCTGAAAAGAACGGACAGATCTTCTGCGATGTATACACCGGCCATACCGCGGGAGAGGCAAAGACCCTCATGGGCACGATACAACTCTCGCCCGAATCAAAAGGAACAAGAGCGGTCTTGCGGATACAAACCCGTGTTGCGAAAAATGAAGATATCCTGACAGCCTGGGAGATACTCATGTCCGGCAAAGCGAGGGAAGCCTGCCCTTAAGGCCTTGAGAAATGGACAAGGTCCCCCTCGATATCCCATAATGAACAGTGAAAACAGCGGAGATATTGCCTGCCGCCGGTGCGGCAATTGTTGCCAGGTGGACGTGGCCGCCTATGTCACTCGTGAGGACATCGAACGATGGGAAAGGCAGGGGCGCACCGATATTCTTGCCCACGTGCGCGCCAATGGCGTCACCTGGTCACGGGACGGATTCACGAACAGGTTCGCCTCAGGCATAAGGACCTGCCGGATGACCTGCGCCTACCTCAAATGGGACGGCTCAACCGCTTCCTGTGCGATCTACGAGACACGAACCAGGGTGTGCCGCAATTTTGTTCCCGGGTCATCAGACCTGTGTCCTCAATATCAGCGGAAACCGTGATGAGTCCATCGACGTTTCGAGCGGTCCTTTCCCTTCGCCTCGATCTCAACGCTCCTCTTTTTGCCAACCTTCCTGCGGCATTGAATCGAAGCACACCGGCTTCGGGTTTGTCCATTTGCCTTCCGGCGTGATCTCCCATTTTGTATAGAAGTCAAGCGGCGAGGAGGTCTTGTCTATGCGATAACCATCGGGGTGAAAGCCCTTTGTGACGTCCGAAGCCTTGCATGTGTTCTCCGCCATGATCTTACTCCCTTCTTTCGAAATCACGGTTCCTTCGCATCCCTGAATTCACGGGCACACCGAATGCCCTGACAGGTCTATATAATAAACAACAGAGATGGAAAAAAACAACACCCCCCGGGGGAAAGGTTGCCGAATCTCATCCCCATTCTTGACATCATCTCCCGGATAGAACAATATGAATACAGACGCAAAGGAAACAGATATGAACAAATGGCTCGATCAGATCAAGAAGTGCACTGACTGCGACGCCTGCCTTGCGGTCTGTCCGACCTATAAGGTCACGGGAAACCTGCTGTTTTCGCCGAAAGGCCGTTTGAAGATCGCCGAAGAGGTCCTCGAAAGGAAAGACATCACCGAGGCCGCCATCACGGCTTCTTACAATTGCCCGAAATGTGGTGCCTGCGAGACGGTCTGTCCCGAAAGGATCGAGATCGGCAGGATCGTCGCTGAAGTCCGCAACAACATCGTCGAAGGCGGCAAAGGTCCCCTGCCTGCCCACAAGAAGGTCATCGAGGTGTTGCTGGAAAAGGGAAATTCCGTGAACGGAGTCCCCGGCAACAGACTGGCGTGGCTTCCGGAACCTTTCCAGCCGCGCGAGTCGGACACCCTGCTATTTATGGGATGTCTGCCCTCTTACCTCGTGAAGGACGCCGCGAGGTATTCCTACCTTGCGCTCAAAAAGCTGGGCATTGATTTCATGATCCTCGAGGACGAAGGGTGTTGCGGTACCTACATCTACGAATCGGGAGAAGTAGCCCTGGCAAGGGAATATTTCCGGAATAACGTGGAGCGGTTCAAGACACTGGGCATCACGAAGCTCATCGTACCCTGCAACGGTTGTCTCAAGTGTTTCAAACACTTCTATCCCGAGGTGCTGGGCACTGTCGACCTGGAGGTTCGCCACGTTGTAGAGGTCATCTATGACCGTGTGAAACGAGATCCCGGTCTCATAACGAGAATCGACAGAAAAGCGACCTATCACGACAGTTGCCGCCTGGGCCGGGTCGAGGGATACACGGAGGAGCCACGGGAGCTGTTGAAATGGTGCGGCGTCGAGGTCCATGAACTACCGAAGTCGCGCCAAGAAAGCCTTTGTTGCGGCTCCGGGGGCGGGATCCGCTCTGCCTTCAAGGAGCTTTCCTTTGATATCGCGAAGAACCTCCTGGAGAAGACGGAGACAAAAGAATTGGTCGGTCCGTGCCCGTTTTGCACATTCAATCTCGGCTATACGAACAAACAAACCGCTATGAACAAAGAGATCACGTACATCACGAAGATCGTCTGGGAATCGATACGTGACGCGTCCGACATGGAAGGGTAGGCGGGCAACGTGATCCCCGGAATTGCACGGTTGTGATCTTCGTCGTCTCTCTTTTTATTGCCGTAAACGCACAAACGTGTTACAATTAAACGCATTCTAGTCGTCGACAGAAAGAGTCAAGGATGAAGCAAACCCGCACAATTCTTTGCTAGATATCCGAAACGCATTTCAAGACTAAACAATCTCACTGGCAATGGAGCCGTGGAAGGAGACACAGATGACATCTAAAATTATTAGCGCCCAACGTGCGGCTGAGTTGATCAAGGACGGGGTGACGATAGCCTGGACCTCGTCAAGCCTGCTCGGTTTTGCTGAGGAAGTGGCTATGGCCATCGAGAAACGCTTCCTCGAAACGGGATCTCCCCGGGATCTTACCGTCACCCACAGCACCGGCTGCGGTGACTATCCTCTTGGAGACACAAAAGGAATGAATCACTTCGGCCACGAGGGCCTTGTGAAAAGGGTGATAGCGGGTCATATCGGCCAGGCTCCCCGCCTGGGAAGACTCGTCACAGAGAACAAGATCGAAACCCACCTGTTGCCCCAGGGAGTCATGACCCAGCTGTGGCGGCAGATGGCCGGCAGGAAAGTGGGCGTGATCTCCAAGATCGGCCTCGGCACGTATGTTGACCCCCGCTTGCAGGGAGGCCGCATATCGGAGATCACCAAAGAAGAAATGGTGAAGCTCATAGAATTCGAGGGGGAAGAGTATCTCTATTACAAACCCTTTCCCATCGATGTGGCCATCATCCGGGGCACCACAGCGGACGAAAAAGGGAACATGACAATGACCCACGAGGCACTGAACCTTGAGGCGATGTCCCTGGCCACCGCCGCCAAAAACAACGGCGGTATCGTGATCGCTCAGGTAAAATACATTGCCAAGGCCGGAACTCTCAATTGCAGGAGAGTGAAGGTGCCGGGGGTGCTTGTCGACCATATCGTCGTTGCACAGTTGGAGAACCATCTTCAGACAGCGGCCACCGCTTATGAGCCGGCCCTCTGCGGCGAGACGGTCGCGCCCCTTGCCGCGATCCCCCCGCTGCCTCTCAACGAACGCAAGGTGATCCTTCGCCGTGCGGCCATGGAGATGCTGCCCGATTCCAC
Source organism: Syntrophorhabdus sp. (assembly GCA_012719415.1). Lineage (NCBI taxonomy): Bacteria > Pseudomonadati > Thermodesulfobacteriota > Syntrophorhabdia > Syntrophorhabdales > Syntrophorhabdaceae > Syntrophorhabdus > Syntrophorhabdus sp. Next base: position 7,482 of record JAAYAK010000035.1, on the reverse strand, counting down.
CCTCAACCTCGGCATAGGCATGCCCGAGGGCGTGGCCAACGTGGCCGTCGAGGAAGGCGCCCTCGAAATGGTGACCCTCACCACCGAGGTGGGCAACTTCGGCGGGATCCCGACGAGCGGCTCCGATTTTCCGGCGACCTGGAACGCGGAATGCACTGCCGATCATTCCTTCATGTTCGACTTTTACGACGGTGGCGGCCTCGCCACAGGCATCCTGGGTTTGGCCGAAGTCGATGCCGACGGGAACATCAACGTCAGCAAGTTCGGTCCGCGGGTGGTCGGGCCAGGCGGCTTCATCAATATCGCGACCAGCGCGAGGAGGATCGTCTTCATAGGCACCATGACCGTCGGGGCGAAATGCGCGGTGCAGGACGGCAAACTGGTTATCCTCCAGGAAGGCAAAAAGAAAAAATTCGTCAAGGAAGTGGAACAGATCACCTTCAGCGGCACATATGCCCGGAAGGTCCGTAAACCCATCCTCTATGTCACGGAGCGGGCCGTCTTCTCCCTGGAGGCGGACGGGCTGACACTGATAGAGATAGCCCCCGGTATCGATGTGGAAAGGGACGTCATCTCGGCCATGGAGTTCAGGCCCAGGATCTCTCCGGCCCTCAAAGAAATGCCGCGGGAATTGTTTGCACCTCACTGGGGCAAACTGAGAGAGATCATGGAGAACAACGCCCATTGAAAAAGGATGACCCCGCACGGTAAGAGGAAAAGCGTGCGGAACCCATAAGAGACCAAGGAACAGGCAGGGAACATGCTTAAGGCTGTTCCCTACCTGTCCGCAAATTGTTTCTTCTTTCGGTAGTAAGCATCGTGGTACAGCACCATTGCCTTGTTCAGGTCCGTTTCCCCCTTGTTGCATTGATCGACGTAATACTCCCAGAAATCGGTCGTGCCGAACATTGACTTAAGGGTGCTTGCCTTTATGTTCAGCAACTTGTCCTGATATGAGGTTTTTTGGAGGGGAACGTTCTTTTTTACGTATGATTCCGTGTGATGCAGACAGAGCGCCGCCAATTTAACGCAGTCCATGGCGGCCGCCGGACGAACCACATCGTGAGGAACGGACAGGCGTGTCCCATCCTCATCTACATCGACGTGCATGGATCTTTCCCGTCCATCCTTTATGTCAGTGACAAGGCCAACACTGATCCTGAGGGTCTCTTTGGAAGAATCAGTAGATGTCGACCAAGCTTTGAAAGCGGAGACTATCTTGCTGGAATGGTCTTCGAACCTTTCTTTGACCTTCATGCAAACAGCATCATCGCTGAGATCTCTGCCCCTGGCATCAAAGGCAAGATAGGCTTTCCCGGTTTCTTCGATACAAGCGAGGGCAAGAAAATAGGCCCTGGCGTGATGCTTCCCCGACAACAGCAATTGAGCCTCGTCGAGCAATTCTCGCGCATTTGCCAGAACGGCATTTTGATATGCATCCAAAAGCTCTATGGTAAGAACGCATCCTCTGCGTTTTCGCGTAGCATTCATCACATTTTACGCTTCCATGCGCGAATCTGACCCATCCTCTTCATGACGATATCTCCAGCCGCATTCTCCGCGTTTCCACGCCGCACCTTCGGTCATCTTTCGAAACCCATGGCCTTTTGTCTATTATACCATCCGCAAGGCTGGTCTCTCGATCAAGGCGCCTCGGCGGGAAACCGCGGATCGCTAATGGATCAGTCGCTCTTCGGCCACTGTTTCCCGGGATAGGCCCAATCCTCATGATCAGCTGAACCGACCGCCCACCCCTCGGCCGTTTTGTAGGTCAGATGGTGTTCATCATACATGATAGGGATCCACGGCGGAAAGGTTGAGTATTTGCTCTTGTCGTAACCAAGAGCGGCTTCCAGTTCATCGGGAATCTGGTCCGTATCCTTGTCAACATAGATCACCTGACCGCTTTCATTGGTATACCTCCCTCCCACTGGCCGTCCCCCTCTTGGATTCCACCACTCGATATAGTGCTTTCTGTGGGAAAGCTCGTGCAGAACGATAATGGCAAAGGCATCAATTCCGGAAGCCGGTTTGGAAGAACCAATGATATACGTGTATATGAGGTCCTTGTTCAAATTGGTGATGAGGTTGCATATGTTCACGTAAGAGTCGCCATGAAATCTGCCATCGTCATCCATTCGTATATCATAGTAACCTTGAATTCTTCTTTCCGGCTCGCAGCCTTCCCCATTCCCTCGATAAAAGACATCTTTCCCGACCTTTTGCCCGTGCCCTGCCGCGGTTTGCATCCAGTAATAGAACCAATTGGGCTGGGCGGGGTCGAAGCTGCTTGGTTTATCTCTTTCAAAGAAAAGCTGGACGTTCTGCCGGGCTGTAAGCTTTCCGCAGATCGAGCCGGCGTCGCCTTCCACCGTTATCACCGTGTTGCCGAGGTCCTTGTTATACTCAGGAAGCCCCTCGTAGATTATCGTGATCTGCCGGCCTTTTCTGTCTTCCGGTATGAACCGGACCGAGGAACCGGTCTTTTCCGGAACGGACCACACCAGGTCCCGGGCGTACTTTTCGGGGAAATCATCGTTCACGCGGGCCTCAATTCGAACACTCCCCGTCTCCGAATCAAAAAGATACTTGCGGTTGAATTCAGGGCTCACCACATTCAGTTTCATGTCGCAGGCGGGAAAGAAATCGAGTTCGATCTCTATATCCCCGTGCTTATGACTTTGCTCCTCGTCTCTATCGTTATCTCCATTGTAGACAACCTTTGTCCTGAACTTTTCCTTTTTTTGCATCGCTTCGATGATGCGGTCATAATCCATCGACGCCAGCAATTCGTTGTTCAAGATGAGGGGGCCGATATTCCATTCCTTCGTTCCCTGCCCGAAAACAAGCTTGGCACCGGTGACGAAAAAGGGATCCTCGCTGACATGGGGAGTGTGGAACTGAATCGTTCCGGAATTGGCTCCCATAAGCTTCTTCGCGGACAAGTCGTGAAACGAATAATCGATCCATTTTCTGCATGTTCCACCCCGGGGATTCTGGCAGCTTCTTCCAAAGCCTCTCATCAACCTCAGCACATCTTCGCCTTTGAACACCTGGGCCGACCCGTGAAGGGCGAGTATTTTCTTGTCCGTCTTGTACCACAACTCGCCCAGGTAGGACTGTTGATACTTGAACTCGTAGAAATTGTCGCTCATGTTCTGAAAGTGTTCCTGCCATGTCACTTTGACGCGCAAGGGGACACAGGAGTCTTTCATCTGAAAGCTGTGTCCGAAGAGATCGATGATCTCCGTCTCCGGCGGCATGGCATACCGCTTCGTCATATTCTTTGCATAACATGGTTCTATCTTGATTCCAGCTGCAAAAGAGGGCTGCACCAGTCCGATTACTGCAAGAGAAGTGAAAAGCAAGGTGATGAGAGATATCAAAAACCGCATCAAGCCCTCCTGTGATCGACCCCTTTGCTGACAGTACGAACGAAAGCTTCTTGAACTCCTAATCTATCCTGGAACTTATACCGCGTCCGGAACTGGGACTCCGGCCGCCGGTCTCCCAACACCAGTCTGCACAGTATTACGCGGTGAAGGAATTATAAACAAGGTCTTATTCGGAGGTCAACACTGTTGCTGCAATCCCGAGGAGGCTCAGGCTATCGGTCTCCTTCACATCGAGAATGATGACCTTACGGGCAATGGCTATGATCGCGACGGAAAGAACGACCTCATAATTAGGTTGATCCTGCGTGATGTAGGTCTTCATAATGCTTTCCAAGAGCTCTATCCCTATCAGGACGAGCATGAAGAGCCCGAATATCTCGAGAAGCTGATCGACGCTCAGGAGAAAATATGGTGGCTTGATGATGTCTTTGATGATGAGCCAGCCCAGGTCGATGGTGGCCAAGCCCAGCACGACCGCCATCATCACCATGAGGGCTTGGATCATTATCTTTTCATACTTTTTCAATATCGTGAACATGCCCGCCTGCTCCCATCATAAACTGCAATAAATATGGTGTTCAGTACAAAAAAGGGGCAACCCTCTCTTTTTCATTCTCTCGTAATAACGACCAAATGACAACGATAAAAATAGGACAGGCGTGGGCCAAAGTAATAGCGCGGGCACTCAGGCACAATTCAACCTCCCCCCTCCGGTCAATTGACAAAACCTTCATTTCAACTAATAATTATGTTGCTGTGATTCGCGGCGCCGGATCACAGCCCGGCGGGGGTTATTGCATAACCTGTTTTGAGTGGTGCGGGAATGTGCGAATTTTGTGTGAAACATGGCAAGGGAGAGAAGTGGTATCTGCAGGCGAGAAACTATTCCGATGATCTCCTGAGCGATATCCGTCGGCGCAGGTTCATCGAGGAATTCGTCTCCGACACGGACGGGCTTGTGCGGGCGAACAAGCGTCTTGAGATGCTAGGCAAGGCACCGCGGCTGATCAGGAGTGTCGTAGGCCGCATTGTTACCAGGAGGATGAAGAAGAACCACTTCGGCCAGGTGGTGCCCATTGAAGATATCGAAAGGATCTTCGGCTTCGTCAATTCCATCGTACGCATCTCCTGCATCTGCCGCCGGGTCACTCTCGGAAAAGAAAAACGCTACTGCTACGCCGTGAGTCTGGGACCCAACGGCGGAGGACTTGCCGAGATCATGCGCGGTGTCGACAAGAGTTTTATCAACGGACCTGATGCCGCTGAAAATGAGCTGCTGACCAGAGACGAAGCCATGGCGGCCTTTCGCGAACATGAACGGGAGGGCCTCTGTCACAGCGTCTGGACCTTCCAAACACCCTTCATTGCCGCCATATGCAACTGTGACCGCTCCGATTGTCTCGCAATGCGCACGACCGTAACGCATGCCCTTCCTGTTATGTTTCGGGCCGAGTACGTTGCGGAAATTGCCCCTCAGGCATGTTCGGGCTGCCGCTCGTGCCTGTCCGTCTGCCAGTTCGGCGCCATCAGCTACAGCGCCTCAAACAAGAAAGCCGTCATTGACCAAAGATGGTGCTATGGCTGCGGTGTCTGCCGTTCAGTATGTAAAACAAAGGCGATCCGCCTCGAAGAGCGTGCCAGGGTCCCCGTTGCCGAAAAGCTCTGGTAGAATGGCACGGATCGGGTTGAGGTGGATGCAGCCGACAAGCTCCCGGAAGTATACGTCTTCGTCGCAGATGATGGACTTGTAGCGGTTCTGGAAGAGCTGGCCCGTTCTCCTGTGCCTCCTGTTGAAGCTGACGACATAGCCCGTGGGAAGCCTCCTCATGAGGTCGGCTATACCGGAGGGGCCGCTCCGCATGAGGAAGTGGGCGTGGTTCGGCATGAAGGACCAGGCGTAGCAGGCCGTCCGGGTCTCGGGCAAAAGGAGGGAGAGCCTGTCGATGAGGTCCCTCCTGTCCCATGCATCCCTGAGTATGTTCCGTCTCTCTATGCCGCGGATCATGACATGATGGAGGGTACCTGCTGCATCGAGACGGGGCTGGCTTAAGGACGTCCCTGGTACTCTCTGAGCAGGATGTCCCTGAGGACTAAGGATCTGTGATTTTGCAGGACTTGACGCCCACGAGGTTTGCGATCATGCGAGACGCTTTACCAGCATTTCTCTTAAGAGTTTGGGGTTTGCTTTTCCTTTTGATGCCTTCATGGCGAGGCCCATGAGGAAGCCTACGACTTTCTCGTTTCCCTTCCGAAAGTCTTCCACGTCAGCCGAATGATCTGCGATAATGCCATCGATGATCCCTTCCAGCTCGGACGTGTCCGAAACCTGGCGGAATTGACCTTTTTCGACGAGATCTTCAGGGGATTCGTTCGATTCAAGGAGCTTGAGAAGGATCTCTCTGGCCCCATGGGCGTTGATGACGCCTTTTTCGAGCATGGCTAGAAGCCGGGCGAAACGCTCCGCCGTAAGGGCCGTCTCCTCGATGGTCTGGTTCCGGTCCTTCAGCATGGGGGCAAGGTGGGTCGTGATCCAGTTTGTCACCTTGTGCGGGGGCAGGCCCCTCTTCGCCGTATCCTCGAAAAACTCCGAAATGTCCCGGTCAAGGCTCATGGCGAGGGCTTCGTCCGGCGTGAGGCCATATTCCGTTACGAAACGCTCCGCTTTTTTGGCCGGCATTTCCGGGAGCCTCTCCTGCATCCTTTTTAACCAGTCTTCGGTAACGCGTATCTTCGCGACCGACGGGTCGGGCACACAGGGGCCCGCGAACTTGCCCCGCATTGCGGTGGTCACCCGCTTGTCCGGATCCCAGAGTCGGGTGTGAAGTATGATCGCCTCCCCTTTTTCGAGGCATTCGGTCTGCCGGGTTATCTCGTAGGCAATTGCATCGCCCACGTTGCGGATGGAGTTCATGTTCTTGACCTCCACCTTCGTGTTGAATTCACTCGTCCCTTCGGGGCGGATGGAGATATTGGCGTCCACGCGCATCGTGCCCTGCTCCATGCTGCACTCGGCGGTGCCCGTGTAGCGGAGTTGGGTCCTCAATGCCTTTATGTACTCCATCGCCTCGTACGGACTGCGTATATCGGGTTCACTTACGATCTCTATGAGCGGCGTACCGGCGCGGTTGAAATCGACCAGGCTTATCGGCGTTTTTCCCTCTGTTTCGTGGACCAGTTTCGCGACGTCTTCTTCCATGTGGATGTGGTGTATCCTGAGCCTCTTCATCCCGCCCTTTTCGGCCGCGATATCAACCCAGCCGTTCCGGGAAAGGGGCAGGTGATGCTGGGAAAGCTGGAACCCCTTGGGGAGGTCCGGGTAATAATAGACCTTCTGGTCGAAGGCGCTCACGGGCTGTATGGTGCAGTTAAGGGCGAGGCACGCCACGGTGGCCTTTTCGAGGGCCTCCCGGCTTAAATGCGGCAGGTTCCCCGGAAGCCACAGGCAGACGGGGCACGTGTTCCTGTTCGGCTCATCGCCCGGCCTGTTCGGGCAATCACAGAAAAGCTTGGTGGCGCTGTTCAGCTGGACGTGTATCTCGAGACCGATGACCGCTTCGTATTTCATGCCGCGTTACCCCCTTGAGACAGAAGATGCTATTGCCGATGCCGCAGAGAGGAGTCGGGCATCGTCGCGTCGCCTTCCCATGATCTGCAGACCGATATCGACCCCGTCATGTACAGCGCACCCCGGTACCTGGACCGCAGGCGAGCCCGTAACGTTTGCGGGCAGGGTCAGCATGAAAGATTCATAGACGGCCCTGACCGAACCTGCCGCCCACGGGTCGTGCTCCATGCGACGGGTTGGGAACACCAGGAAATCGACGGCGCCCAAAACGTCCGTGGTCTCCCGGACCAGCCGGTTCCGTATCCGGCAGGCATCCTCAAAGGCGCCATAGTCTTCGAATTGGAAGAAAGCGCCCTGGAATAGGAACGCCTTGACAGGCAGACGGAAGGATTCTCCCCGGGATGCGAGGTACATCTCGTTCCAATTCCTGCCCTGGGGCGCACGATGTCCGAACCGGACGCTGTCATATTTGCCTGCGCTCGAGGATGCTTCCACCGCAGCGACCGTGTTGTGCACGGCCCG
>JAAYAK010000034.1 GCA_012719415.1 Syntrophorhabdus sp. | reverse complement strand
ACGGCTTCGCCTTCATTGTCGGCATTCACCGCAACGCGGTCCACCACTGCTCCATCGCCGACGGCGAGCATCGCCGTGTTCAGCCATTTCTCGGCGTCGAACCCGCTCTTCACCATATGGATGAAAATGGGGATAAAGATGACACCGCTGAAGACGGGCTCGACGCCCTCCATCAGCCATGCCGGAGAGACCCGGAAGATGCGGGCGACCCTTTTCTTGAGCATCTCCGAAGGATCGTACGCCTCGGCCTCCCACTTCGCGACGTACGACTGGGGTATTCCCAAGGCACGGGCCAGGCGGACCTGCGAGACGCCAAAGCTCTCGCGAAGTGATCTGAGTCGCCGGGCAAAGCCTTTCTTCATTTCCCTTCACCCAGGTACCTCTCGCAGATCTCCTCATCCGTGGCAACGACACCCGTCACTCCGCCATCGCCCCGGGATGCCAGGAAGACACAGGCCCGCACCATCATATCCGGCGTGTCCCAGCTCGACCTGTCCGCGGCGGCATGGAGATACGCCATACCCTCCGTGCTGACCGCTCCCCGCGGCTTCAGGCAGTTGACGGCCACGTTGAAAGAGCGCACCTCTTCGGCAAGTCCGACGGTGAACCGCTCCAGGGCGGCCTTTGACACGCCGTAGGCAATACCCGTGTTCACCGACCCCTTCTGCGTTGCCTGTATCGACGATATGTTGATGATGCTCCCCGCCCTTCGTTCCATCATTCCGGGGAGCACGGCCCGGGCGCACAGGAACGCTCCCGTCAGGTTAACCTTGAGGACCAGTTCCCATCGCTTGAGCGGCATCTCCCACGCGTGCGCGGGAAAGGCGATCCCCGAATTGTTCACGAGAACGTCGACCCGCCCGAAGAGACCGATGGCGCGGGACACCATGTCGTTCACCCCGGCCTCGTCGGTAACATCGCACCTCACGGCATGCGCCTGCCCACCGGCCTGCCTGATCTCTTTCGCCGTCACCTCGATGCTCCCCGGCATCGGTGGCCTCTCGACCTCTGTCCGCGCGGCGACAACCACGATCGCCCCTTCTTTCGCAAGCCCCAGGGCCATGGCCTTCCCCACCCCCCGGCTCGCCCCCGTCACTATCGCAACCCTGCCCTCAAGATCCATTTCCACCTCACAGGACCCACCAACCCCGTCCTATAAGTCCTAAGCGTCCTATTTGTCCTATAAGTCCTATTGGTCCTATCTCGTCCTATTGGTCCTATCAAACCCCGAGGCTCCAATAAGACCTATAGGACACATAAGACTAGGACCAATAGGACTTATAGGACCGATAAGACACATGGCGCTCACCAGACTCACCTGAGACATTATACCCATCCGCGCCCCGACTATCCACTCCCTTCTCTTCCCCGAAAAGCAGGAATCCTCCCCTGCCGGCCGGCAGGGGAGGATTCTGTTTCAGGAGGAGCTGCTTGTGAGAGGAGTTGGATCAACTCGCTTTGATCTCTTATTGAGCTATCGCGAAGATAAATGGCGGACCGGCCGTTTAGTTAGGGGGGGTAGTTAGGGGGTACGGGCCGGTCCTGCCATGTGATAGCCTTACTTGTAATCGT
>JAAYAK010000033.1 GCA_012719415.1 Syntrophorhabdus sp. | reverse complement strand
TGGCGACAACCTACGAGAAGAGCCTCAAAGACTCCGTCAAACGGTTCATGGGCCTTCTTGAGCCCGCGATCATCCTTACCATGGGGCTCGTCATCGCTTTCATCGTAGTCTCCATGCTCGTCGCGATATTCGGTATCCTGGAGCTGCCGTTTTGAAGATGAAGGATAGCGGTTTCACGCTTCTCGAGCTGGTGATAGTCATGACCCTCATGGTGCTCTTTCTTGGCCTGTCTGGTGTGCATTTCGCGAACCGTCTCCCCTCGGCGAAGCTTGACGGTACGGCGCGGGAGCTTTCGGGTCTCATTCGCATGGCGCGCATAGAGGCGATGAGCGTAAGGGGAGAGCGGCGCGTGACGATCGACCTTAACCGCAGGACCTACGGCCTCAAAGGAGCGGCCCGCCGCGCGGTTCCGGAGGGCGTCGCCATCAGTGTGGTGGACCCTGTCCGGGGCGGGATCTACGGGGGAGAATACGACATTATCGCCGACGCGTCGGGAACGGTTGGGTCATGCGAGATCATTCTCGGAACCAAAAAGAAGACCTTCAGGATCGAGATCGATCCTGTGATCGGGTCCGTGGTCGTGAAGAATTATGGACAAGAAAACTGAAAGATCCGGAAGGCGCAGGTTTCCCGCAGGCCCGGAAGGTTTCACTCTCCTTGAGATCCTTGTGGCCTTCGTTATTCTTGCCACTGTGGTCACTGTCGTCCTCCAGTTGTTTTCGGCGAATCTCAAGACGCTCGCGATGTCAGACGACTATCTCACGGCAACGGTGCTTGCTGATATCAGGATGAGGGAATTACTTGAGGGTGGGCAGCTGAAGGAGGGTACCTCAAGCGAGACGAAGGATGGCTACGTGATGGACATGACCGTGACGGAGGCGCTTGGGGAGCGCACGAAGGGTTTCTCGTGGCAGGTGTTCGAGGTGGTGCTCAATGTCTCCTGGCAGCAGGGGGTGAGGAAAAGGTCATTCTCTCTGAAGACCTTCAAAACGGTGAAAAGAGAGGTGATCAAGAATGAGGAGCTATAGGAGCAACCTTTCCCGGTCGGGGGGCTTTACGCTCCTGGAACTCATGGTTTCCATCGTGCTTGTCGCCATGATCGTAGTTATCCTAGCCGCCTCAATGCGAGCCGGGCACCGCTCCCTCGAGGGGGGCGAGAGAAAGGTGGAGTGGATGGAGCGCCTCAGGGTCTCCACGAGGCTCATCGATTCCCAGTTGCAGTCCTGCCTCCCCCTCACCGTGCAAGAGGAAAAGGACCTCAAGAGATCGGTGTTCATAGGTGCGCGCGATGCGATGACATTCGCGTCGAACCGCTCTCTCTTTGGCGGCCGGAAGGGGTATGCCATAGCCTCATACAGGATCGAAAAGGATGAAAAGGGAAAGCTGGCGCTCTATCTGAAGGAGACCACGATAGGCATGGAGAATACAAGGGAAGCGAGACTCCTCGACGGTTTCGACGACATCCGGTTTGAATACCTTCAATCCGCGAAGATAAAGGGGCTGGGAGGGGGCGGCTGGTCGGACGAACTGGCGGACACCACCCATCTCCCGCAAAAGGTAAAGCTTCATCTGGAAAAAGGCGAGAGGAAGTTTTCTCTCACGATACCCCTGCGAACCAGGAAGCCGCCCGGGGATGACCCTGATGAAGAGAGTGGGACATGAGAAGAGAGAAAGGCTTTCTTCAGAAAGAGAGCGGTTTTGCCCTCATCATGGTGCTCTGGGTGGTCATTATCCTCATGGTCATCGTCATGTCTTTTTCCGTCCTCGCGAAGACCGAAAGCAGGGCGGCCCTCTTCTTTCGAGATTCACTGGCAGAGGGCCTTCTCGCCCAGGCGGGACTGGAGCGGGCCATTCTGGAGATATACTACCGGAAGGAGAACCTCAACAAGACCATCGTCCCCGACAGCACAGAGACCTTGAGGGTCGACGGCACGGCCATCGAGGGCGATATCGGCGATGGCAGGTATGTCGTCAGGATCTTCAACGAGGCGGGGCGGATCAATCTCAACACCATGAACGAAGGGAACAAGATCGTCCTCGACAATCTTCTCGTCAATCTGGGGGTGGAGAAGCAGACGGCGGACACCATCGTGGATTCGGCTCTCGACTGGATGGACAAGGATACCCTCCATCGCATGAACGGTGCCGAAGACGACTACTACCGGTCCCTCCCCAATCCATACAGGGCCAAGAACGGGCCCTTCGATACGGTGGAGGAGCTCCTTCTGGTAAGAGGCATGACGCCTGACATCCTTTTCGGAACAGAAGAACATAAAGGGCTCGTCCACTTCGTCACCGTCTATGGGGATGCATCTAAGATAAATGTCAATTTTGCAGCGAAAGAGGTCATCATGGCCCTGCCCGGCGTGTCGGAGGACCGGGCGGCAAGGATCATCGATCAAAGGAAGCAGGCGGAGCTGAAATCCCTCGATGATGTTCGGGGCATCATGGGAGGGGAATACAGCAACGTATCATCCTACATAGACGTCGCTGAATCCATCGGCTACACCATCGAATCGACGGGTTTCAGAGGGGGCGCCGGGGATGGCCACGGTATCCGGGCCACACTCCTCGTCAAGTCGGGAGGGACATACGAGTACATCTATTACAAGACCCCAGCGGAGACAACGAAATGAGAATTGGACTCTTGACGCTGAGCCCCGCCATTGAGAAAGGAATTGCGTACTTCAGAGCCGCGAGGGCAAGAGTTGAGCCTCTGTGCCTGAGAATCTGGGCGGTGCTGAACCGCAACCTCGTTGAAGGCATCATCCTGCCCGAGCGCTTCTTGGCGGTTTGCATGGAAAGGGGATGCGTGTCGGCGGCAGCGGGTGAGCGTTTTCTCAACCGCAGACGGCTCACGGGGTCTGCAAGGTATCTCCTTGAAGGAGATGGATTTCCGGCCCCCGACGATCTTGCCGCCGCCGCCTCCCGCGCGATGAAGGAACTGGGGCGCAGAGGCTCGAAGGTGCTCCTGGGTGTTCCCAGGGAATGGGTTGTCATCAGGACCGCACAGATGCCCTCGACCGTGAAAGAGAACATGGGACCTGTGGTGACTTACGAGATCGACAGGCTTACCCCCTTATCGGCCGCCGATGCCATGTACGATCATGTTATCGGTGCAGAGAGGGACAAAAGGATCGCCATAACCCTCATGGCGGCGAGAAGAGAGAGATTGAGCCCCTTCGTGGCGGCATTGACGGAAAAGGGGCTCCCGCCCGTGAGAATCTCGACGCCTTCGCCGGACATGGCACGGCTGTGCGGGCGCCTTGCCGGGAGCGGGACCTTTGTGTTTCTTCACGTTGACCCATATGGATACGAAGGCTGGTCGGTCGAAGAGGGCAACCTGGTGAGCAACTTTTATGGTTCATGTGATCCGTGCGGCGATGACGAAGATCCGCAGAGGCGCTATAAAAATGTGAGGGCCGACCTTGCTGCGGCCGGTGCCGCCGATGGGTCGCGGCCCCTGTGTTTTGTTGCCGAGAACGGTGCTGAGGCCGGGGATGTGCTGCCGGACATCGTGCACAGACAGATCGGGGACAGGGAGACAATGTCATTCTTCGGGGGTAGTCAGAAGGATGTTCCCTTTGCTCCCGCAGCCATGCTCCATGAAGCCCTTTTCCCGGGCCTCAAGAGCTTCGATCTTGCACGCGGCGGCGTCGGGGAAAAGAAGAGGGCCCCCCTCGTTACCTCTCTCGTGCTTGCCGCGCTCCTTGTTATGATGCTGATCCCTTACGTTGTCGTGCCTCTTGAGATGGAGAAGCGCAAGATCACCGCTATTGAGGAGCAGATAAGATCCCGCAGGAAGAATGTGATGGAAGTGGAACGGCTGAAAAAGGAGGCGGAGGCATTGCAGGGCGAGTTGGATCACATGGAGGAATTCAAGAAGAAGAGGCCCATGTCGCTCAATATCCTCAAGGGGTTGACCTCGCTCCTCCCGAAAACGGTGTGGCTCACAAGAACGAGGGTCACGGAAGAGACGGCGGAGATCGAGGGTTATGCCGCCTCGGCGACGGGGGTACTCTCGATCCTGGAGCAGTCCGACCTTTTCAGGAAGGTCGAATTCGCCTCACCGACGATGAAGGACGCGCGGCTGAATGGCGAGCGTTTTGTCGTTCGGATGGAGCTGGAAGGGTTCAAGAAACAGGAGACAAAGACGGAAGGGATGGTGAAGAAGGATGAAAAAGGAAAATAGACTCCTCATATACGCGATTCCCGCCGTCATCGTTCTCGCCGTTCTCACCGTTTATCAGTATGGTTTCGTGAATGCCCGCAAGGAAATGGTCTCTCTCCGGGAGACGAGGGCCGCACGGGAAAGGGCACTCAT
>JAAYAK010000032.1 GCA_012719415.1 Syntrophorhabdus sp. | reverse complement strand
CCGTGACCGTACAGGCGTTGATCACCACGAGTTCGGCCTGGTTGACGCCGGCTGGCGTGTAACCCGCCCTCTCAAGGTTCCCCGCGATCACGGAAGAATCCCACTGATTGGCCCTGCAGCCGGTGGTATGGATAAAAAAGCGAGGTTTCATGTTCCAAGTTCCAGGTTCCAGGTAAAAGAATCCGGTTTCTCTTGCCTGAAACCTGAAACTCGAAACCTGAAACCGTCTTTTCCCTTTCCAGGTTCCAGGCAAAAGTATCGGGTTTTTTAACTTGAAACCTGCAACTTGAAACCTGAAACCGTCTTCTACCCTTTGTAGAACGGTGACATCTCCCGCAGTTTGGCCACGAGATCGGGAAGGATGTCGAGGACATAGTCCACGTCGGCCGGACTGTTCTCGCATCCCAGGCTGAAGCGCAGCGCGCTCTGGCACAGGGGCCCCGGTATGCCCATTGCCGTGAGGACATGGGAGGGCTCCGTGGAGCCCGACGAACAGGCAGAGCCGGACGATACGGCAACGCCCTTCATGTCGAGGGCAAGCAGAAGCGATTCCGATTCTATGAACTCGAAGCTGAGGTTGAGCGTGTTGGGGACCCTCTGCAGGGGGTGTCCGTTGAGGCGCACGTGATCGATGCGCTCCAGGATGCCGTCGAGGAGGCGACGCCGCAGGCCTTCGATGGTCTCCCGCCGTTCGTTCATCTCCTCTCTCGCCAGTTCGCAGGCCCTGCCGAAGGCCACGATGCCGATGACATTCTCCGTACCCGCCCGTCTTCCCGATTCCTGGTGGCCGCCGTGAATGAGGTTGTCGATGGCGAGACCCTCGCGTATGTACAGGGCCCCCACCCCCTTCGGGGCGTACACCTTGTGCCCCGAGAAGCTGGCGAGGTCGACGCCGAGGGAGGTCACATCCACATCTATCTTGCCCAGGGCCTGCACCATGTCGGAATGAAAGAGGATCTCTCTTTCGCGGGCGATGCGGGCGATATCGGCGATGGGCATCACAGTCCCCGTTTCGTTGTTCGCGTACATGACAGAGATGAGGATGGTGTCCTTCCTGATGGCATCCCTCACGTCTTCCGGATCGACGAGACCATGCCCGTCGACGGGAAGATAGGTGACGGGAAAGCCCTGCGTTTCGAGGTGCTTGCAGCAGTTGAGCACGGCGGGATGCTCCACCGCCGATGTTATGATATGGCCTTTTCGCGCCCTCAAGGCGATGCCCTTGATGGCATGGTTGTCGGCCTCGCTGCCGCAGCTCGTGATAACGACATCATTCGCCTTCGCCCCGATCACGGCGGCTATCTGCTCCCGTGCCGCTTCATAGGTTTCTTTGATGTCGCGCCCGGCAAAATGAAGGCTCGAAGGGTTTCCGAAGAGACCGTCGAGAAAGGGTCTCACCGCGTCCGCCACCCGGGGATGGATGGGGGTTGTGGCGTTGTTGTCCATGTATATTCGGGGTGTCGACACGTTCTTACTCGAAGGAGACATTCATGGCCTTGACGGGACACACCCGGACACAGAGCTCGCAGGCAACGCAGCGGGTATAGTCGAACTCCACTTTCATGGTCTTCCTGTCCCTGATGAAAAGGGCCCCGGGCGCACAGACGCTGGTACAGAGGCCGCAGTGAACGCACCGCGTCTCGTCGCGGTTGATGTCCTGCTCCATGGGTTCCGTGTCGATGTTGAGGTCTTTGAGGTACCTGACGGCCTTCTTGAAATTCGTCTCCGTGCCCTCCACCTCCATGACCATGAGGGACTCTGCCCTGGGGGATATGTTGGCCCTCAGGATGTTGAAGACCAGATTGTAATCCTTGACGAGCCGGTAGACGATGGGCTTGTCGATGGTGTCTTTCTTAAAGCGGAGAATGATCCTTTTCTTCATGGAGTCCTCGCGTGTTTCGTTCGAGCCCTGCCGGCGGACTGACGGATTATACTTCGACGATGTCAAGATCTCCCCAGGCGCCGAGCTGATCGCCGAGTATGATCAATATCCCCGTTACACCGGGAAAGCGCTGTCCTTTTTCGACGGCGGCAGCGATATCGTCCTTTTTTTTTACACTATTACCGAGGTAAGTTGCAAGTCCGTCGGCAAAAAGGGACGAGTTTCCCACCACGCAGACGGCATCGGCCTCGCCGAAGCTTAAGGAGTGGCCCACCGTTCCCGACGAGGTGCAGACCCCCCGGGGATCGGGGCCCGGTTTCAGTTCGATCCCGATGCGCCCGCTGAACGGGGAGGGCCCGGCGTGGACCTGTATGGTGCGCCTCTCCGATGTCCTGAGATAGATATCGCCCCCGTTCTCAATGATGAAGTCGCGGGTCAGCGGCATGATGTCACGGCCCACGAACTCGGCAATGGCGCCGGCGACGGTTGCGAGCGGTCCCACCCCGACGAGGGCGGAGGCGCGTATCATCTCCGAGGCGATGGCAGGCGCGAACCGGTCTTCCGCAAGGGGGGAAAGGCTGTCGGCAAAGGAAGGTCTCGTCCGGATGTATTCCTCGAGCTGGTTCCGGTAGAAGAGGACCCGCTTCTTTATGAAGGGGCTTAAGTCGCTGTCGGTGCAGCAAAAGAGATCTGTCTCCCTGTACTGCACTTCGTAGCAGGCGAGTTCGGCGGGTTTCGATATCCGGCGATAGAATCTTTCCTCATACATGGGGCTGTGCCGCGATCCCCGTGGACGGCCGTGCTGGTGATCACCTTCGACGTGACGCGGTGTTCGTACTATAGCAGGAGGGTGGGTCGGTGTCAATGAAGCGAGAGAAAAGAAGGTTCCATGTTCACGGTTCCACGTTCCAGGCGGGAGAAAGGCGCTGGTCCCAAAAAGATGAGGAACGCGGAGCTCCGAGCCTGGAGCGGTCTTTCCGCCTGTCCCGATTGATAATGCAGGGGCTTTCCGCTATAATCTCGCATAGGGTATCGATGGGCAATAGACAAGAAATGAGGACGGTGCGGCCGATGTCGATCAGACCTGTGGGGAGGTGTTGGTGAAAGGCGATGTGGCGAAGACGGTGAAGCGTGTCGATATCGTGGTGGAGCCGGGGGGAGAGGAGTTGCTGCCCGAGGAGATCTACACGCTCCATTCCCCGTCGGGGATATGGGTCGTTGAAGAGGGCGGGGAAACGATCGTCAGGGCCTACCCGGAACAGGTGGAGACGTACCTCACGGCAATGCGGCGAAGCGGGATCGCCGTGAGGGACGTCCGCGTCACCGACGAAGCGCGCCGCGATTACTCAGAGATGGCGAAGCGGTATTTCCGGCCCGTTACGGTCGAGGACATTGTCATCCGGGCACCCTGGAACGGAAGGCGGGAAGGGGTCACGTATATCACCATCGAGCCCGGGATGGCCTTCGGCACGGGCAGGCACGAGTCGACACGGCTCATGATGAAGCTCATGAGGCAGACGGACCTCGCGGGGAAGCGCGTCCTCGATCTCGGCTGCGGCTCGGCGCTCCTGTCCCTGTACGCCCGCGTGAAGGGCGCCCGGCGCGTTTACGCCGTCGACAACGACCTTGACGCGGTCCTTTCGGCGCAAAAGAACGTGCTCCTCAACGGAACAGCGGGGGTCGAGGTCGTCTGTGCCGATCTCATGGATGTGAGCGGAAGGTACGACGTCGTCCTCGCCAACCTCGACATCCGCACCTTCGCCCTGTCGTCGGGACACATCATGGGGCTGTTGAAGAAGAAAGGGACCCTCATCGTCTCAGGCATCATCGGCAGGGAGAAGAAGGAAGCTCTGCGGCTTTTTGTTCCCTGGGAGCCGGTGATGGAGGTCAGGAAGAATGCCTGGAGGGGGTT
Organism: Syntrophorhabdus sp.; assembly: GCA_012719415.1. Classification (NCBI taxonomy): domain Bacteria; kingdom Pseudomonadati; phylum Thermodesulfobacteriota; class Syntrophorhabdia; order Syntrophorhabdales; family Syntrophorhabdaceae; genus Syntrophorhabdus; species Syntrophorhabdus sp. Next base: position 29,101 of record JAAYAK010000032.1, on the reverse strand, counting down.
TGTCCTGAGAAGATAGTCTCAGGTTGCAGGTTTCAGGTTTCAAGGGAAGAGCAAAGGACGGGGTGATCCGGGCAGATGACCCGGATTCCCGGATCCTATTTCAGTTTGCCAGGGGGCGTCATGAATATCGGGTTTCTTGCGTCACATGGGGGGAGCAATATGCAGGCCATTATCGATGCCTGCAAGGCGGGGAGACTGCACGCGACGCCGGTTGTCGTCATCAGCAACAACGGCGATTCGCGGGCCCTTGAGCGCGCGAGGGTGGAGGGCATCCCGAGCTACCACTTAAGCGGCACGACCCATCCCGATCCGGAGAGCCTCGACCAGGCAATCCTCGATGCGCTTGTCCGCCACAAGGTCAATGTCGTTGCCCTTGCGGGCTACATGAAGAAGCTCGGGCCCAAAACGCTCGCGCACTTCAAGGGGCGCATCCTCAACATCCATCCGGCGCTCCTGCCGAAACACGGCGGCAAGGGGATGTGGGGCATGCACGTCCACGAGGCCGTCATCGCGGCGGGAGAGACGGAGTCCGGTGTGACGGTGCATCTCGTGGACGAGGAATACGACAGGGGGCCCATCCTTGCCCAGGTGCGCGTCCCCGTCATGCCCGGCGACACCCCCGAGACCCTGGCTGCCCGCGTCCTCGAACAGGAACACATCGTCTACCCGGCAACACTGGAAAAGATAGCGACGGGGGAGATAGTCCTTGCCGGCGAGGGCCGGTAAGGACGTAGACGGGTCTGCCCTTCGGGCAAACGGGTCGGCGCTCGCGCGCCTAACGGGCAGACGGGGAAAGGCGAGGACGGGCCGAGAAGGACAGCTGTTGGACAACCAACCTGTCCCGATCCGGACATGTACTCTTTGTCTGCCGCCGCAGAGACTGCCGGTAGGTTTATACACCATTACATAAAATGAGAGATTATGCGCGGAAACGCGCAAGACAGATTCCCCGGCTTTCCCGGGGCACCAACAAGGTCCTTACCCGTTTGCCCGTCCGCCCGTTTTTCGCGAAGCGAAAGACCCGTGTGCCTCTTCCCCCGTTTGCCCGTTAGGCGCGCGAGCGCCGACCCGTTTGCGCGCTTTTGCGCGCAGACCCGTCCGTCCGTCTATTCGAACATCGCTTCCGCGAATTCCTTCGCGTTGAAGGGGATGAGGTCGTCGAGCTGCTCGCCCACTCCCACGTACCTCACGGGTATCTTCAGGAGGTGGGCTATGGGGAGGATGAAGCCGCCCTTTGCCGTTCCGTCGAGCTTTGTGATGACGATGCCCGTGACACCGACAGTTTCGTTGAACGTTTTGGCCTGAGCGATGGCGTTCTGGCCGTTCGTCGCGTCCACGACGAGGAGCACCTCGTGGGGCGCGCCCGGGACCTCTTTCGCTATGACGCGGTGTATCTTCTTCATCTCCTCGATCAGGTTTGCCTTGGTGTGGAGCCGGCCGGCCGTGTCGAGGATGACGATGTCCGCGGCACGGGACTTGGCCGCCTTGACCGCGTCGAAGGCGACCGCCGCCGGGTCGGAACCGTCGGCATGCCGTACCATTTCCACGTTGAGCCGTTTCGCCCAGACGTCGAGCTGCTCAATGGCTGCCGCCCGAAAGGTATCGCAGGCTCCGAGGAGGACCCTCCTGCCGTCCTTAAGGTAGATGCCGGCCATTTTTGCGATGGTCGTGGTCTTGCCGACGCCGTTGACCCCGAGGGCGAGAATGACGAAGGGCTTGGTGCCGTTCGCTGTGAGCGGGGCCTCGATGGGGGTAAGGAGCTTTTCCACCTCCTCCTTCATGGAGGTCCGTATGTCCTCGGTGGTGCGGATGGACCCGCGCTTCCATTTGTCCTTGAGAGCATCCACGAGGAGCTCCGTCGTCTCGAGGCCGGCGTCGGCCAGTATCAACGCTTCTTCTATCTCGTCGAAGGCATCCTCTTCGATCGGTTTTCCCGCGACCATCCATTCGATCTTTGTCTTGAACTGGTCACGGGTCTTCGTCAGGCCGTTCTTTATCTTTTCGAAAAAACCCATGGTATCGTCCCCTAGTACGCCCCTTCCCGGTTGTCCCGGGCATAGAAACCTACATTATTATATATATAGAGGTCCAGGTCCTCTTCATGTGTCGTGAGTTGCTCCTCGATGACCGTCTCCAGGCGGGGTCTGTCGACAGTGCCCGTTCGCCACATTGCCTTTATCTCGTTGATGGATTCGAGGGGATAGAAAGCATCGTAGCGGTCTGTGTATTCCTTGAGCGCCTTCATGGCCCCCGGGTCCTTGAGGCCGATCAGGATGAGCGCCTTGTAGCCGTACATGCGGAGAGACGTGAGAATGTCGGGGGGCGACTTCTCCGCGCTCTTCACGTAGCCAAGGGCCTTGTCCAGTTCGCCCTGATGATAGGCCGCGACGGCGAGGTATGTGAACGCCGCGCCATCGACGTTGTACCGGGCAGCCTCCGCGAGGTACCTCGCGGCATCGTCGTACTTCTTCTCCGAAACGAGGTTCTTTCCGGCCACAACGTTTCGTGAATAGATGCTGTAGGTCGTGCAGGAACAGACGAAGCAGGCGACGAGGATTATTCCGATTCCGGCGTGTACGGTTTTCCGCATACCTTGCAGATGCCTCTCTCGTCTATCACGCCGATGCAGGCCCCGTCGCTGCACAGGATCCTCTTCGAAAAGTCATCATCTTCGCCGGTCTCTTCCCCGACAGGCGCCTCGACCGTCAGCGTCCCTCCGCAAAGATAGCAGTAAGCGCCAAACCGGAAGATGTCTTCCCTGCAGTGAGGGCAGGTCGTTTTCTCGAACTCCTTCGAACACGTCTCGCATAGCATGGTCATTGCTCCGCCTTGATCACTTTTGTAACCTTGCCGTTGTCGAATTCCACGTAGACTGTGCCCTTGTTGTCAGGCATGATCTTCCACTCGGGGCGATATGTCCAGATGATCTTGTTCTCCGGCGTGAGACTCACCATGGTGGGCTCACCCAGTTTCTTGCGGACCTCGTCCTCGTTCAGTGAGATGAGGGAGTTCTCCATAAGCGGCTGCGGTTTTCCCGTAACCTTTTTCATGTATGAACAGGAAATCAAAACAAAACAGGACAGAAGTACGATACAGGTCATTGAAAAGCGGGGACTTTTGAGACTTTTCCACAATTTTTGTGGAAAAGCTGTTGACAAATTGTATAAAGAAACCTGTAACCCCTTGATCATACTCATGCTATCTCCCCTTTGCCCAAAAACCGTGCAAAAATGTTTTTTCAATCTTATCAAATGTTTTCATCGTTGCTTCACATTTTGTTCCGATCGAGCTTTCGGTGATACCTTATCACGGTTCATCCAATTATTCAACGAGTTGTGGACAGCCTGAAGGGGGGTGTCTGCGGGCGGCTTTCCTGAGCCGTTCCATGACGGCCCGGCCTATGCCTTTTTCCGGCAGCCTTTCGGCATAGATGACGTCCACGTCGTCACGATCGAGATCGATGAGGGCGGAGAAGAAATTGGAGGCCGCCTCCCTGAGGTCGCCTGATGGGGAGAGGACCCTCACATACCTTGACCTCACCTCTTCCATCGGTTGCCGGAAGGCGAGATAGGACGATGCCTCGTGCCGCGCGTCGGAAGGGCCGGTGACGAGGCGGAGAGGTTTCATGGGGGCATAATGGTAAGGGAGTTCGCCGGGTGACTCGCAGATGCCGCCCGTCCTTTCTTCCTCGATTATCCTCACGTGCTCGGAGAGTTCCTCGACGCTTATGGCACCATGGCGGTGGACGAACACCCCTCCCTGGCGGAAAGACACTATCGTCGACTCGATGCCGTAGGAGGAGTTTCCGCCGTCAAGAACGATGGGCACGCGGTCCGCGAAGGACCTGGTCACATGCCGCACCCGCGTGGGACTCATGTAGCCGAAGGGATTCGCGCTCGGTGCGGCGATGGGCTTTTTCAGCGTGCCGATGAGTTCCAGGGCGACGGGGTGGGAAGGAACACGCACACCCACCGTGGGAAGGCCGGCGGTAACGATGTCGGGAATAGAGGGCATCTTCCTGAGGATCATGGTGAGGGGACCGGGCCAGAACACCTTCATGAGCCGTCGCGCCTCGCCGGGCACGTCGGTCACATACTCTTTCAGCCGCGCCGGTCCGTCAAGGTGCACGATGAGGGGGTCGAAGTGGGGCCTTTTCTTGACCTCGAAGATCTTTGCCACGGCGTAGGGGTTCTCGGCAACGGCTCCAAGCCCGTACACCGTCTCCGTGGGGAAGGCGACGATGTCGCCTGCCTCGAGGGCCTCCACCGCCTTTAAGATCGATGTTCTCTCCTTGCCGTTCAGGATGTCCATGAGGTTTTCGCGTTCAGCAGGCTTAAAGCCGGAAGGCAGGGGTTAGATGCCGCCTCTTTGTCGTTTACGGGAAGATAGGGAGGTGCTACTTCGGTTCGTTCGGTTTCTGGGGGTCCTTGTCCTTTTCCTGCTTATCCTTCTGATCCGGCGTGACATCGATGGACTCGGGCTCGTTGACGGATTTCTTGAAGCCCTTGATCCCTTTCCCTATCGCCCCGCCTATCTCCGAGATCCTGCCGGCGCCGAAAATGAGTATCACGATGACAAGTATGATGATCAGTTCCGGCATTCCGAGGCCAAACATTGTTTCCTCCTTATGATGATGTCCCCCCCATTATAATAGGAAACAACCAAAATGTATAGAGTTTTGTCGGTTTTTTAGTGGAAATGAGAATCCATTTCTGATAGTATTCATGCTTGGCGGTCCCATCGTCTAGCGGCCCAGGACGTCGGCCTCTCACGCCGAAAACACGAGTTCGATTCTCGTTGGGACCAGATAAAAAAGTCACAGGTCACAGGTCGCAAGTCACAGGCCAGAGACAGAAGCGGCAATTATGGCCTGGCGCGTCCTATAAGTCCTACGCGTCCTATGGGTCCTATATGTCCCATCGGTCCTATCCATTCCTATAGGTCCTATCCCCTCACTTGTTCCCTATGAATCTTTTCAGTGCCGCTATTGCCCTTCCCCGGTGGCTTAAGGCGTTCTTTTCTTCCGTGGAGAGTTCGGCGAGATATCTGCCCAGTTCCGGGGAGTAGAAGACGGGGTCGTACCCGAAACCGCCGGAGCCGTGCTCCTCGAAGCCGATGTATCCTTTGAGTTCGCCATAGAAAAGGTAGCAGCGGTCTTTTTGCGGCAGGTAGAGGGCCACGTAGGCCTTGAAGGTTGCCTTGCGCTCTTCCCAGGGGACGCCCTCAAGCTCGCCGAGGAGGCGCTGTATGCGTTCCTCGTCGTTAGTCCCGTACCGGGAGGAATGGATTCCCGGCCTCCCGCCGAGTGCGGCCACCTCGAGCCCCGAGTCGTCGGCGAGGGCGGGCATACCGAAATGGTTCCCCACCTTCCTCGCCTTTTTCATGGCGTTCTCGGCATAATGGGGGCTGTCTTCGTCGACGATCACGGTTTCATCAAAATCGAGGAGGGAGTGGATGTTGTCGAATTGTGCCGATATGAGGCGCCGGATCTCTCCGAACTTGCCCCTGTTCGTGGTGGCTATGACGACGTCCGTCATGCGGGGAAGAGGGGGCCCAGGGTTGTCTTCTGCTGCCTCGTTATCTCGCCTATGCCCTTCAGCGCGTACTGGTACATGACGTCGAACTGTTCCTTCGTGAAAGGCTTCTTCTCCGCCGTGCCCTGCACCTCGATAAGCTGTCCCTTGCCCGTCATGACGAAGTTCATGTCCACCTCCGCCCTCGAGTCTTCCTCGTAGGACAGGTCGAGGGCGATGTTCCCGCCGACGATGCCAACGCTTATGGCTGCCACGCTGTCGCGCAGGGGGATCTTGTCGATAATGCCCCGCCGTTTCATTCCCCACAGGGCCTCCACGAGGGCGACGTAGCCTCCGGTGATGCTCGCGGTCCTCGTTCCTCCGTCGGCCTGGATGACATCGCAGTCGACCCATATGGTCCTCTCACCGATGATGTCGAGATTGACTATCGCGCGAAGGGCCCGTCCGATCAGGCGCTGTATCTCATGGGTCCTGCCTCCTATGCGTCCCGAGACGGATTCCCGCATCGATCTGTTGTGTGTAGCGCGGGGGAGCATGGAATACTCGGCGGTGAGCCACCCCTTCCCGCTGTTCTTTAGAAAGGGGGGGACCTTTTCCTCGACGCTGACCCCGCAGATGACCTTCGTGGCCCCCATTTCGACGAGCACGGAGCCCTCGGGATACCTGAGGAAGCTTTTCTCTATCTTAAGGTGCCGGATCTCGTCGCTCGCCCTTGCGTTCTCTCTCATCTTTACCTCTTTTCATGTAATTGAGCAAACCTTCGTGGAGCCTGCCGAAGGCGCCGGCGGGCCGGGTCTTCTCCACTTCGAGCCTTACGAAGACACCCGGCATGTCTACCCCGAGGAACATGAAAAGGGGGATCGCCTTCACCTTCCTCTGGAACGCCGACGCAATGGACGATGCCAGTTCTCCCGACCGGGCGGCGTGCGATCCCGGTACCTCGTCCACATTCAATATGAGGCCCTTGCCTTTCTTCGCGCTGCTCACCGCGATGAAGGCGTCGGTGCGGTCCGACGGCACGAGTTCGACGGCGAGCATGAAGAGGGCCTTTTCCTTGTTGACCCTGTTCGCGGTCTCGACCTGTTTTTCCATCGAAGCGGGGGTTTCGTGGATGCTCATTGTGAAGCCCTTGTCCGTCAGGTATTTCCTGAAATCGTTCCACATGGCGTCGCTGCCGGCGCCCGCCCGCGAAAGGACGATGTGCTCCGCCGCACAGAGGGGCTGCACAGCCGCAAGGAGAAGGAGGCCCACGAGACATAAGACAAGTCCGCCCGTCGGGAATGAGCTCCTTTCCGATCCCGATGAAATGAGGGGTCTACTGCTGTGCGCCAAGAATATACCTTTCCAGGCCGACAGCCGCGGTCGCACCGTCGCCGACAGCCGTGGAGACCTGCCGGAGCGTCTTCTTCCGGATGTCTCCCGCAGCGTACAGCCCGGGTGTGGCCGTGGCGAGCCCTTCGTCGGTTATGATGAATCCCGCCGGGTCGCGTTCGACAAGATCCCCGAGGAAACCGGTATTGGCCCGGCTGCCGACGTAGACAAAAACGCCGCTCACCGGCAGGTCTTCGCGGCGGCCCGTCTTCGTGTCCTCGATGACAAGGCGTTCCACCTGCTGACTGCCAGCGATCTCGGCGGGACGCCTGTTCCAAAGGAATTCCATCTTCGGGTTCCGAAAGGCGCGCTCCTGCAGTATCTTCTGCGCTCTCAACGTGTCCCTGCGATGGACCACGTACACCTTCCGCACGATGTTGGCGAGGGACAGGGCCTCCTCAATGGCCGAATCGCCGCCCCCGATGACGGCCACATCGAGGTCCCGGAAGAACATGCCGTCGCAGGTGGCGCAATAGGAGATGCCCCTGCCCACGAACTCGTTCTCGCCGGGGATCCCCATCCTGACGGGTTCGGTGCCGCTGGCGGCGATGACTCCCCGGGCCGTGAGGGCTCCGTCGTCCACCATCACGGTGAAGAGTCCTCCCTCGCGCGTGACGCTCTGGACCTCGGCGAACTCCCTGACGGGAAGACCGAAGGCCTTCGCGTGGGCGGCGAACCTTTCCATCAGCTCCCTGCCCGATATGCCCTCGGGAAACCCCGGATAGTTCTCGATGCTTCCCGTGTTGAGAGGAGCCCCACCGGGGAGGACCTTCTCGAGGAGGACGGCCTTTATCCCGCCCCGCATGAGATAGAGGCCGGCGGTAAGCCCCGCGGGTCCGCCGCCGATGATGATCGCTTCATACTGCTCCGACATGTCCGAAAACCTCCCGAAAGGACCGCGGCGACCTCACAAGAGGTCGCCTGCCGTGTCTCTCATTGTAAGGAATCCCCCCGCAATATTCAACGTAATTTTCTGTGACCCGTGCACTCCACGGTGCAGTTCCTGCACATCAGCGCGGCATTGTGGGTCTCATAGAACCGTTCAGGGAACCTGTGATAGAGGTACTCCCATTGAATGGCGATGATGATGGAAAGGGCGACGATCGACCACGTCCAGAAGGACGGTATGAAGATAAGGGGCGAGAAGGCCATGAGGTAGCCCCAGTTGTTGATGCGGCAGGTGCTGCAGCACTTGCCGCCGGCGAGCCACCTGAAGGGACAGAAGACGGTGACGCAGAACTGGTCCATGAAGACGAAGAAGAGGACGATGATATAGATCCACGTGTCGCTGAGCATGCCGACCAGCCGCCACAGCGCCATATCCCCGACGAGCAGCAGCCAGTAGAATGCCGATCTCACCGCTCCCCTGTCTGTCCTCGCCTTCAGGGAGCGGAGCTGTTCATCCCTTTTCGGTGTGATATTCTCGGCCTGCCGGTAGAACCGGCCGAATATCTTGCGCGAAGAGATCTTCTTGTTGAAGCGGGGGATCATTCTCTTAACGAGTATGGATACAGCCAGTGCCCAGAAGACATGGTACACCTTCACGGGACCGATGAGTGAAAAGGTGAAGACGGCCGGGGGGATATCAGGGCGGAAGATCGCAATGAGACCCACCGCCACGACGAGAGCGGCTTTTATCAGGAAAGCTTTGAGCCCCGGTGGTTTGCCCTTCGCCTGGTCGCCGCGCTTCACAGGACCACCCGGAAACAAGCCCACGCTTCGATGACGCCCGCACGGTTCATCCGCAAGAATAACTGGGGGAAGGACAGAATGTCAACGAGGGAGGAAAAGACAATGACCAAGAACCAAATCCCAATAACCAGAGAAACAGACAATGACCAAGAACCAGGAAAACGATACAGGCAGTCCGTTGCGCCCCTCCCTTTGTTCAATTGGTTATTGGTAAATTGGGCATTGTTTTCAATTGGAGCGGGCGACGGGGCTCGAACCCGCGGCATCAAGCTTGGGAAGCTTGCACTCTACCAACTGAGTTACGCCCGCACCGAAGTATAATTCTAAAAGAAAATAGGGAAGAAAGCAAAGGAAAAGGAGGTGTTGAAGCCCGTTTTAAGTTTTAGGTTTTAGGTTAAAAGCAGCAAGAACCCGGGGGTTTCCGGGGGATACCGGCGCATCCCACCACTTTTCATTTGTCTTTTGCCTAAAACTTAAAACAGTCTTTCTTAGTTCTTTCTATTGTACCCGAACCTTTCCTCGAAGACGGGGGCCACCAGGTTGTCGATGGGGGCGTGGTCGTCGTGGATGACGATGGCATCTTTCCTGTTTATGAACTCGTCCATGAGGTCTTCGGGCACAATGGAGGATGTGGCCCGGGAGCCCAGGCGGTGCTCAATGAAGGACTGGAAGCTCGCTATGTCGAAATTTCCCTTTCCGGCGATGACGATGAAGGTGCTGATCCGGACCTTCCTGAAACTCGGGCTCACGGAGATGAGATAGACGTTTTTCTCCCCGAAGACCTGTCTTAGGGTCTTGATATAGGAAGGAAGGAAAAGCCCCTTCTGGAAGTTGTCGATGATGTTGGACATGAGGATCGCCCCGGGATTCATGATGTCGTGTATCTGCTGGAGGAACTCCTTCGTCGTCAGGTGGTAGGGTATGGAGATGTCGTTGTAGGCATCGGTGAAGACGAGGTCGTATTTCTCCTTGCAGTTCATGACGAACCATCTGCCGTCGGTGTTGTAGCTCGCTATCTTCGTGTCCTTCGGCAGGCCGAGATGGTCGTAGACGATCTTCGTCACCTCGGGGTCTATCTCGACAACGTCGATCTTCGCCCGGGGATAGGTGATCTCCATGTACCGGGGGAAGGTGTAGCCGCCCCCTCCTATCGTAAGACTCTTGAAGGGTGTCTCTTCGGCGAACTTCCACGTGAGGACGTCGGCATAGATACGTTCGTACTCGTACTCGATGTGTTTCGGGTCCTTGAGGTTCACGTAGGAATGAATGAGGTTGTCGAGGACCATCGCCTCGAGCTCTGTCTTGCGGTCGGAACTCATCGTCTTCGACAGCTTGATCGTGTAGTAGTCACTTTCCCTGTAGAGGTATGTCTTGCCGCTTGCCGGGATGGCATAGAGATAAGAGTTGATGAAAAAGAGACTGGGTACCGCGATGATGACGAAGATGGCCATGCTGGTCTTCTTCCTGAAGATGGACCCCGCCAGAAGGGCGACGACAAGGAGGATGATCCCCATGGACAGGATGATCGCCCGCGTGCCCATAAAGGAGATGAGGAAGAAGCCGGTGACGAATGTCCCGATGATGGCCCCCAGTGTCGAGACGGCGTATATCTTCCCGATGACATTCCCCGCGTTCTCGAGGTCCTTGAGGGTGAGCCTCACTACGACGGGCGAGATGGTGCCGAGGACGCAGCCGGGGATGAAGAAGATGATGGATGTGACCATGAAGATCCTCATCATCAGGGAGACGGGGAACCGGTAGGCGGCGATGGCGTAGGTGAGTGGGATGATCGTCAGCGCCATGACGCCCGATATGAAAAGGAGCCACCCCAGGGTCTTCCTGGAGGGATAGCGGTCGACGAGCTTGCCCCCGATATAGGCGCCGATGCTGATACCGGCGAGGATGACACCGATGATGCTCGTCCACGTGTAGATCGAAACCCCCACGAAAGGTGCGAGGATACGTCCCGCGACCATTTCGATCACGAGGGTACAGAAACTCGCAATGAAGGTGATAATATATGCCTCAAGAAGACTCATGGATGTAGACCTCCCTGTATGACTTCACGTATGTGACATTTGTATGGAACGATACCCCTTCTTGTTCACCCGGAAACCCTAATACTTAATAGCATCACCCCCGTTTTGTCAAAGAAATTCAGAGAAAAGACGGTCTCAGGTCTCACGTCCCACGTCCCAGGTCTCAGGCCAAAAGAAATCAGACGGAGACAGTCGAAAAGGCTCTTCTTTGGTCCTTAACCTGAGGCCTGAAACGTGAGACCTGAGACGGTCTTTATTGTCTGTCGACGGGGGTGGGAGCGGCGGTGAAACGGAAGAATTGTACAATGGGTCTTTTTATACTATAGTATTACGGATATGAAAGTTCTTCTCGTGGAAGATGAATCGAAGGTCGCCAATTTTGTCATGAGGGGCCTCGAGGAGGAAGGGTATGGTGTGGACGTGGCCGGTGACGGCAGGACGGGCCTTGATCTCGTTACCACCCGGGATTATGACATCGTCCTCCTTGATCTCATGATACCCGAGATCGACGGCCTCGAGGTGCTCAAGCGAATGCGCGAGTCGGGTATCGAGACACCGGTCCTCATCATCACCGCGAAGAGCACGAAGGAGGACGTGATCAAGGGGCTCGACACGGGCAGCGACGACTATCTGACCAAGCCTTTTTCCTTCGAAGAGCTCCTGGCCAGGATACGGGCGCTCTTGAGAAGAAGCCGGAAGGCCGCCCCGCTCACCCTCGAGTACCGGGAGATCATCCTCAACCCATACAATAGGAGACTTTCCATAGGGGGCAAGGAGGCGGAGCTCACGGAAAAGGAATTCCTCATCATGGAGTACATGATGCGCAACAGCGAAAGGCCGCTCGCCAGGAAGGAGATGGCTGAATACGCCTGGCAGAGCCAGGACGATTCCTCGAACATCGTCGATGTCTACGTGAATTTCCTCCGCAAGAAGATGGAACTCCTCACGGTCAGGAAGTTCATCCACACCGTCCGCGGAGTCGGTTACATCCTCAAGGAAGATGAAAAGCTTTAGCCTCCCCATCAAATGGAAACTGACCCTCTGGTACGGCGGCATCCTGGCCCTGATACTCGTCACCTTCTCCAGCGGGGTCTACATATACTTCCAGAACAGCCTGCAGAAGAGCATCGACACGAAGATCAAGTCGATTGCCGAGGTCCTCGCCTCATCCATGACGGAGGCCCACGGCCAGAGCCTCTTCGGCAATTTCGAGCGTTATCTCGAGAACGCCCTCGGCAAGAAGCCGAAAGGCAAGTTCATCCAGATCATAGACGCCTCGGGTAAGATCGGCGCGAGACTGAACGACCTCGAAGCCGAGGCCGTGCCGGTCAGCTTTGTCACCCTCGAGAGGGCCCTCAAGGGAGAGACCGTCTACGAGACGCTCGAGGGCGCCCGCCCCCGGCTGCGCATGATCACGATGCCGATCCTGGACAGCAAGAAGGTCACCAGCATCGTCCAGGTGGGTTCGTCGCTGGAGGAGTTCGAGGACACCATGAAGCGTCTCCTCATAATCATGATCATCAGCATCATCACCTCCATCAGCGCCACCATAGTTGTCGGCTACTTCATGGCGAAGAAGACCATGAAGCCCGTTGACCAGATCCGCAGGGCCGCCGTCAAGATATCCTCGACCAACCTTGATGAGCGGATCGACATCAAGAAGGGACGCAAGGATGAGCTTGGCCGCCTCGCGGAGACCTTCAACGCCATGATCTCGAGGCTCAAGGATTCCTTCCACAGGATCAACCAGTTCAGCATCGATGTTTCCCATGAGCTCAAGACGCCGCTTACCATCCTGAAAGGCGAGACCGAACTGGCCCTGAGGAAGCAAAGGACGACGGACGAATACAGGCGTTCCCTGCAAAGCAATCTCGAGGAGATCGACAGGATGAGCCGGATCATCGACGACCTGCTCCTACTCTCCAAGGCCGAAACAAAGGACATCGGGATGAACCTCGATAAGGTCGACCTCAGGGACCTTCTTGCCGATGTCTGTCTCAGTATGAAGCTTTTCGGCGAGAACAAAGGGGTGGAAGTGGTCGTCCGGGACCTCGAGGACATCCGCATCGTCGGGGACGAACTCAAGCTGCGCCGGATGATAACCAACGTGGTGGAGAACGGCATCAAGTACGGACACCCCGGCGGGCACGTGACGGTCTCATCGCATAAACAGAACGGTTTTGCCTGTATCAATGTCGAGGACGACGGTCCCGGCATATCGCCGGAGGACATAAAGTACATTTTCGACAGGTTCTACCGCGCGGACAGGTCACGCAAACGTGAAAGCGGCAGCGGTCTCGGTCTGTCCATCAGCAAGTGGATAGCCGAGGCCCATCAGGGAACCATCGAGGTCGAATCGAGGCCCGCCGCGGGAAGTCTGTTCACCATTAAACTGCCCATGTCATGACGGAGGATATTCCATGAAGAACAAACGACTCGTCGTAACCGTTTGTATCCTTATCGCGGCGGCTCTGGCCTTTGCCTATGTCAGGGCCCAGGTGTTGCCAGAAGCCAGGCACGCGGCTCCGCCGCCGCAGGGCGTCCGGACGGTGGCCGCTTTCAACTCGAGCGGTTTGCCGAGCCTCGCGGGGCTTGTCAATGAGGCGAAACCGTCGATCGTCAACATCAGCACCACCGCGGTCATCAGGGGGCCCGGGGGGCAGGGCCCGATGATGGGGCCCAACAACCCTTTCAAGGATTTCTTCGGTGATGATTTCTTCGACAAGTTCTTCGGCAACGGGGGACGGCGGGAATACAAGCAGCGCAGCCTCGGCTCCGGATTCGTCATCGACAGGGAAGGGTACATATTGACGAACAACCATGTGGTTGAAAAGGCCACGACCATAAAAGTGAAGCTTTCCGATGAGAAAGAGTATGACGCCAGGATAATAGGACGGGATCCGAAGACGGATATAGCCCTCATCAAGATCGATGTCAAGCAATCCCTCCCTGTCGCGGTGCTCGGTGATTCCGAGGTCCTGCAGGTGGGTGACTGGGTCGTCGCCATCGGTAATCCCTTCGGTCTCGAACACACCGTCACCGCCGGCATCGTGAGCGCCAAGAGCAGGATCATCGGAGCAGGACCCTACGATCAGTTCATCCAGACCGATGCCTCCATCAACCCCGGCAATTCCGGCGGACCGCTCCTTAATCTCAAGGGTGAAGTGGTTGGGATAAACACGGCCATCGTTTCCGGCGGCCAGGGCATCGGGTTTGCCATACCCATCAATGTTGCGAAGGATATGCTGTCCCAGCTCAAAAGCAAGGGCAAGGTCGCCCGCGGCTGGCTTGGTGTCGTCATCCAGAAGATGACGCCGGAGATCGCGAAGAGCTTTGGATTGAAGGAATCCGAGGGCGCCCTTGTCGCTGATGTCATGGACCAGAGCCCGGCTGACAAGGCGGGCATCAAGCGTGGAGACGTCATCATCTCATACAACGGCAAGAAGATCAAAGACAACGAAACCCTTCCCCGTCTTGTCGCCGCGACCGAGATAGGTACAAAGGCGAAGGTCGTCCTCATCAGGGACAAGAAGCAGATGGAAGTGACGGTGGTCATCGGCGAACTCCAGGAGGAGGGTCTCAGGGCGTCGAGGAAGACGGAGGTTGAAAAGGACCTCGGCCTCGTCGTTCAGGACATCACCGCGGAGATCGCGAAGCATCTCAACCTGAAGGATAAGAGGGGTGTCATCGTGACCGATGTCATCCCCGGCTCGCCTGCCCAGGAGGCGGACATCCGCTCCGGCGACGTCATCAGGGAGATCGGGAGGAAGCCCATCAGAAGCGTCGCGGAGTTCAAGGAAGCGGTCAAGCGCTCCAACGTCAAGGAAGGCATCGTCATGCTGATCCAGCGCGAGAACGCGACGTTCTACGCGGTGATAAGGGAATAGAAGAGGGTCTCAGGTCTCAGGTCTCAGGTGAGCGGCATAGACTCCCTGGGATCTGCGACCCGGGACGGGGAAAATGTGATCATCGTCACATAATTGTTCAATTATTATCGCATCTTATGCTGTAAAACTCAAACTCTGGAACTCGTTTCTCCATTAACCACCTGTTTTGATAATTTTCTCTTTGCAAACGGGATTTATTCATGTATTATTGAGTCATGCCGCAGTTTCAATGGGAAGGAAGGACCTCATCGGGTGAAACGCGCAAGGGCGTTTCGAAGGCGGCGTCCGGCGACGCCCTCAGGGCGGCGCTGAGAAAAGAAGGCGTCATCCTCACCTCCATGCAGGAGACGAAGGAGGCGGGGAAGCAGAAATACAATCCCCAGAAGAAGATCAAGAACGTCGAGATACTGCTCTTCACACGGCAGCTTTCCACGATGATCACGTCGGGGCTGCCGCTCGTCCAGTCCCTGGAGATCCTTGCGAACCAGATAGAGGACATCAACTTCAGGGGCATCGTCAGGGAGATCAAGGAGAAGATCGAAGGGGGCGCGCGCTTTGCCGACGCGCTCAGGGATTACCCGAAATGCTTCGATGAGCTCTTCATCAACCTCGTCGTGGCAGGGGAGGAGGGCGGTCTTCTCGACAGCGTGCTGCAGAGGCTCGCCATCTACATCGAGAAGACGGAGAAACTGAAGAAGAAGGTCAAATCGGCGATGATCTATCCCGTCGCGATCATAGTCGTCGCCTTCGTCGTCGTCATCGTTCTCCTTCTCTTCGTCATCCCCGTCTTCGAGAAGATGTTCAAGGAGATGGGGGCGGAGCTGCCCGCGCCGACGCAGATCGTCATCAACCTGAGCCAGATGGTGCAAACCTACTGGTACATCATCATCGGAGGTGTTGTGGGCCTCGTTCTGGCCCTCAGGTTTTATTACAGGACGGAGAGCGGTCACCGCAATATCGACCGGATCGTCCTCAAGCTTCCCCTCTTCGGTCTGCTCACCATCAAGGCCTCCGTGGCCAGGGTGACCCGGACCCTCGCGACACTCCTCATGAGCGGCGTCGCAATCCTCGAGAGCATGATCATCGTTGCCAAGGTGGCAGGCAACAAGATCGTCGAAGAGGCCCTTCTTGTGGCCCGCTCCCGCATCAGTGAGGGCCGCACGATGGCCGAACCGCTCGAGCAGGCCGGCATCTTTCCTCCCATGGTGGTCCAGATGGTCCAGGTCGGTGAATCGACGGGCGCCCTCGACAGCATGCTCAACAAGATCGCCGATTTCTACGAAGACGACGTGGACACGATGGTCGGCAACCTCACGGCCATGATGGAGCCGATGATCATGGTCTTCCTCGGCGTCGTCCTCGGCGGCCTCATCGTCGCCATGTACCTCCCCATCTTCAAACTCGGCCAGGCAGTAGGCTAAAAGACAGTTCAAGAGTTCAAAGGTTCAAGAGTTCCAGAGTAAGAAAAGGAAGAAAATCTGTTGCGCAGGTCAGTAAGTGCGTTGACAGCCGCCCCCCTTCACGGTCTTTCCCTTGAACCCTTGAACCCTTGAACCCTTGAACCGTCTTCTATCGCATTTCCGCTACCATCCCCAGGTCGTGGATCATTTCCAGGTCGGCGGAGGTGTCCCTTCCGAGGGTCGTGAGGTAGTTGCCGGTGAGCAGGGAATTGCAGCCGGCTACCATCGCGAGGGGGAGGAGTTGCCTCAAGTTCTTTTCCTTCCCGCCGCAGAGTTTTATGTCCTTGTCGGGGAGGATGAAGCGGTAAAGGGCTACGGTGAGGAGGATCTCCATCGGGGTCAGCGGGGGGATGTTCTCGAGGGGCGTGCCGGGGATGGCGTTGAGGATGTTGATGGGAACGGAATCCACGTCGAGTTCCCTGAGGGTCATCGCCATCTCGATGCGGTGGTCCATGGCCTCTCCGAGACCGATGATACCGCCGGAGCAGACGGTGAGGCCCGCCGCCCGGGCGATGCGCACCGTCCCGGTGTCCTCGTCGTATTCGTGGGTCGAACAGATGTTGTCGAAGAAGCTTCGCGATGTTTCGAGATTGTGGTGGTAGCGGTAGAGCCCCGCCTTCTTGAGGTTGATGGCCGTCTCCTCGCTCAGCATGCCGAGGGAGCCGCAGGCTTTCAGCCCCATTTCGGAGAGCAGCCCTATGGCGCGGTAGATGGTGTCCCATTCGGCATGCGTTTCCACCCTCGTACCGCTCGTGACGATGCTGAACATATGGGCGCCGCTTTCCTTTGCGGCCCGTCCTTTCGCGGCGATCTCATCCGCGGACATGAGGGGATAGACGGGCGCATCGGTGTGGTAGTGGGCCGACTGGGCACAGAACCTGCAGTTTTCGGGACACACGCCGGACTTTGCGTTCACGATGCCGCAGAGGCTTACCGCGTTGCCCTTGAAATGCTCCCGTATCCTGGACGCGCGGGCCATCAGCCCGAAGGGGTCTTTCTTTCCCGCTTCATAGAGTTCCCGGGCATCTTTCCCGGATATGTCCTTCGTAGCGATCGCCCGATCCGCGAGAGTGTCAAAAAGGGAAGTCATAGTAGCTCCTGTTAGAAACCGTTTTAGGTTTTAAGTTTTAGGTTTCAAGTTAGAAGATAATTTTAAGTCTTGAGTCTTAAGTTAAAGGGAAAAGGAATTGGTTCCTTGGTTCGGAGAGAGTAATTTTGGAGAGTTCCACTATCTCGTCTGTTTCTTTCAGTCTTTTACTTAAAACTTAAAACCTAAAACTTAAAACTGTTCTTCTCACTTAAAACCGTTTTTCTTAACTTACCACTTAAAACCTAAAACTTAAAACTGTTTTTATGACTATAACTGTTTTTCCATTTCTCCATTTCCTGCAAAGCCGTCTCGACCGCTGCTTCTTTGTTCTTTTTCGAATAGCCCTCGATGAGGCCGAAGTTCATGTTCATAGGCTGGAAGTTCCTGTTCTCGGTGGTGAGGTAACGGATGAGTGCGCCGATGCAGGTCGACGGCGGCGGGGGGTGGAATTCCCTGCCCGTCGCGGACATGAAAGCGGAGATGCCCGCGGCGAGGCCCATTGCCGTCGATTCCATGTACCCTTCGACCCCTGTTATCTGCCCGGCGAAGAGGATCCGCCTGTCGGCCTTGAGCTCGAGCTTTTCGTTCAGGCACAGGGGAGCGTTGATATAGGTGTTCCGGTGGATGCTGCCGTACCGGAGGAAAACGGCATCCTTCAAGGCGGGTATCATCCGGAAGACGCGGTCCTGCTCGGGGTATTTCATCTTCGTCTGGAAGCCCACGAGGTTAAGCATGGTTCCCGAGGCGTTTTCCTTTCGGAGCTGCACCACGGCGTAGGGCCTTTTCCCATCGCGCGGGTCCGTAAGGCCCACGGGTTTCATGGGTCCGAAGGCAAGCGTTTTCTTGCCGCGCTCCGCCAGGACCTCCACGGGAAGGCAACCCTCGAAATAGGATGTCTTCTCGAATTCCCTGAGATCCACCCTCTCGGCCTTCACCAGGGCTTCGTGGAAGAGGTCATATTCCTCTCTCGTGAGGGGGCAGTTGAGATAGTCTCCCGCCTCGCCCTTCATGTAGCGGGATGCGTGGAAGGCCTTGTGATGGTCGATGCTGGCGGCGTCGACTATGGGGGATATGGCATCGAAGAAGGAGAGGCTGTCCTCGCCCGTGAGCTTCTGAAGCTCTCCCGAGAGGGCATCGCTTGTCAGCGGGCCCGTCGCGATGATAACGATGCCCTCCTCCGGTGTCCGGCGCGCCTCTTCCCGGACAAGGCGGATGCCGGGGTTGTTCCCGGTCATTTCCGTCACCCTCGCGGCGAACCGGTCCCTGTCGACGACGAGCGCTTTGCCGCCGGGAATGGCCGTCCCGTCGGCCGCCTCCATGATGACGGAACCCATCCCGCGAAGCTCTTCCTTGAGGAGTCCGTGGGCGTTGTGAAGGTCCAGCGACTTGAGGGAGTTGCTGCAGACGAGCTCCGCGAGGAGGGAGGTCCGGTGCGCGGGGGTGCCGACCCCGGGGCGCATCTCGAAAAGCACCGCCCGTCCCCCCATCCGGGTGATCTGGTGCGCGGCCTCGACACCCGCAAGGCCGGCCCCGATTACCGTGATTTCCATCCGCAGTCCTTGCGGAGGCAGAAGAGGGCCTTCTTGAAGGAAAAGAGGGTCGGGGCGCCGCAGGAGGGGCATTCACCCTCCGTCGGCTCCTTGTTTGTGGCGAAGGAGCACCTGGGGTATTCCGAGCAGCTGACGAACCTCTTCTTCATTTTCGACGTTTTTTCGACGAGTTTGCCGGGGCATCCCTCCATGGGACACGAGAACCCCAGCGAGAATGCCTCTGTGTGCTTGCATTCGGGATAATTACTGCATGCGAGGAAGCGGCCGAACCGTCCCTTTTTCTCCACGAGCTTGCCGCCGCATTTGGGGCATATTCCTTTCGCTTCGCTCTCGACAATGGTTATCTTCCCGTCGGCATCGACCCTGACGTTCTTCTTGTTCTTGCATTCCGGTTTTCCGGAGCAGACCAGGTACTCGCCGCTCTTTCCCCAGCGCAGCAGCATCTTCCTGCCGCATTTGTCGCATTCGATCTCCGTCTCCTTCTCCTCCTTCTTGAGGCTCTTCATCTGTTTCTGGGCGCCCTGAAGCTCGCCCTCGAAAGAGGCGTTGAACTTCTCCAGGGATTTGATCCAATCCTTCTTGCCGTCCTCTATCTCGTCGAGACGGACCTCCATTTTGGCCGTGAAACCCACATCGAGGACGGTGGGGAAGAACTCGGAAAGGAGCCTGTTGACGGTCCGGCCAAGGGGTGTGGGCACGAGCCTGCCCTTTTCTTTCCTCACATAGTCGCGGTCCTGGACCGTGCTCACGATGGTCGCGTAGGTGGAGGGTCTTCCGATACCTTTTCCCTCCAGGGTCCTGATAAGGGACGCCTCGGAATAACGGGGGGGAGGGTTGGTGAAACGCTGTTCCATGGTCGTGTTCCTGAGCGTTGCCCTCTCGCCCTTTTTGACCTCGGGAAGAGCGGTCACGGCCTCTTCATCCTCACCTATCTCTTCGTATATCTTCGTGAATCCGTCAAAGAGCACCGTCGTGCCCCTGGCAACGAAGACGTGATCGCCTGCGGTGACGTCCACCGTCTTCGTTTCCACCCTCTTCCGGGTCATCTGGGAGGACACGAAGCGTTTCCAGATAAGATCGTAGAGGGCGAAGAGCTCCTTGTCGAGATGGGGTTTGACCTTCTCCGGGGTGAAGAAGACCGATGTGGGCCGTATCGCCTCGTGGGCGTCCTGGGCCGTCTTCCTGTTCTTGAAGAAGTTCGGTTTCTCGGGGAGATAGCCCTCGGGAAAACCTTTCCTGATGAAATCCCGCGCCTCGGCCACGGCCTCCATCGAAACCCTCACCGAGTCGGTCCTCATGTACGTGATGAGTCCCACCGGTCCGTCTTCGCCGATATCGACTCCTTCGTAGAGTCTCTGCGCGAGCATCATCGTGCGCTTCGGTGAGAGGCGCAGCACCCGGGAGGCCTCCTGCTGGAGCCTGCTCGTGATGAAGGACGGCTGGGGTGATATGTTCTTTTCCTTCACCTCGACCTTCGTCACGATGAACTCT
Source organism: Syntrophorhabdus sp. (assembly GCA_012719415.1). Taxonomy (NCBI): domain Bacteria; kingdom Pseudomonadati; phylum Thermodesulfobacteriota; class Syntrophorhabdia; order Syntrophorhabdales; family Syntrophorhabdaceae; genus Syntrophorhabdus; species Syntrophorhabdus sp. The sequence goes on along the minus strand of JAAYAK010000032.1, from coordinate 8,987 downwards.
TTCCCTGCGATGTCGGCCCTGATGGCGGCGGCCTCATCTTCGGAGGCTATCCGGATCTTTCCTGACCCCTTCCCGCCGGCCGACAGCGCCGTGCCATCGGCGGCCTTCCGTTCCAGTGTCGCCGTGAAGGTCTCTCCCGAAGGAAGTTCGAGGACAACGTCGATGACCCAGTACTCCTCCCTTTCAAAGCCCTCGATCTCGGCCTCCCGCTCGCACACGAGGCGAAGGGCCACCGATTGCACCCTTCCCGCGGAAAGGCCGTAGCTGACCCTCTCCCACAGGAGCGGGCTTATCTTGTATCCCACGAGCCGGTCGAGTATCCGCCGCGCCTTCTGGGCGTTGTACTTGGCCGGGTCGAGCTTGATGGGCGACCTCATGGCGTCGAGGACCCCCTTTTTCGTTATCTCGTGGAAGAGGACGCGCTCGATGCGGTCGTTGTTCCCGATGACCTCGGCAACGTGGAAGGCTATCGCTTCCCCTTCGCGGTCGGGGTCTGACCCGATCAGGATCCTTTCCGCTTCCTTCCCTGCCTTCTTTATCTCATCGACCACCTTCGACTTGCCTTTCAGGATGTGAAAATGAGGCTTGAAACCCTCCTCGACATCGACACCGAGGGTGCTCTTCGGAAGGTCCTTGATATGGCCGTACGTCGCCTTGATGACGTAATCCTTTCCCAGGTATTTCGACAGGGTCTTCATCTTTGTCGGCGACTCAACAACGAGCAGTGACTTTCCCATCCATGTCTCCTTATATTCTTCAACCCCCCGTTTCCCCGGGGGATCCGCGGACCTTATCGTCGTATGAAGAAGCCTCCCGCCACCTCTGCCACGACATTCTTCATGATCAGGCGGGTGAGGGCGGCCATGACCTCCTTCGTTTCCATGCCGCTTCTTTCTATTACCTCATCTGCGTGCACTTTTTCAAATCCTATGAGAGAATATACCCTGTCTTCCCGTCTGTCCAGTTCCACGGGCTCCGGTTCAGGCGGGCGGATGTCGGGGAAACAGGTGGTGAGGATGTCTTCCACGGAATCGACCAGTCTCGCGCCCTCCTTGATGAGCCTGTTGGAGCCGGCGTGTTCGGTCCTCAGAACGCTTCCGGGGATGGCCATGACCTCCCTGCCGTATTCAAGGGCCAGTCTCGCGGTGATGAGGGAGCCGCTCCTGGCCGTCGCCTCCACGACCAGCACTCCCCTCACGAGCCCCGCGATGATGCGGTTGCGTTCCGGGAAATGATAGGGCAGGGGATCTTCCCCGGGTGCGTACTCGGTCACCACGAGTCCCTCTTTGCCGATCCTCTCAAAGAGATCTTTGTTCTCGGGGGGATAGCAGACGTCTATTCCGCATCCCAGGACGGCTACCGTGCCTGACGGCCCCATGAGGGCCCGCGCGTGCGCCGCCGTGTCGATACCGCGGGCAAGACCGCTGACGATCGTTATCCCGGCGAGCGACAGGGTCTCACCGATCTTCCCGGCGAGATTTGTGCCCTCGGGAGAGGCCTTTCGTGAACCTACGACGGCAAGCGCCCTGTCCCCCGGCACGAGGGGACCCCGGGCATACAGGACGATCGGGGCGTCGGGTATGTGTCGCAGGGCCTTCGGGTACCCCTCGTCGCGCATGGTGAGAACCCGGGCGCCCATCATGTCGAGAAGCTTGAGGTCCCTGTCGATCCCTCCCCAATCGCCGAAGCGCGACGCGATGCCCGCGGGGGCCGAGGACGTGCCGGGGCGGAAGAGCCGGGTGATGTCGGGATATGAATCGCAGATCCTTCGTTTCGCCAGGCGGCTCAAACCCTTTACCCGGGATAGTGCGATGAGGGCGCGTCGTTCATCCATGGGGATACCCGTCCTTGTCCGTTCTGCCGTCGGAGCCTGTCTCAGGGGACCGGGAACGAGGCCTATCCGGTCTTCTCTTTCCGGAGCAGGGAATAATAGTAAAGAAGAGAGGCATAGAACTCACGGGCCATCAGCGAGCGCGACAGCTCATCCCGCCACCATCTGTCGGCCCTGAAATAGCCGACCTTCACGGGCTTGATCATGTAGAGGACCGCACCCCCGTCCCGGGTAGGATCGTACATGTTGTGGTACCGTCTCGACGCGTATTCCGGGACCACGACGATCACTTTCCTGAGGCCGGCCTCCTTCAACTTCTGTTTGAAGAAAGCCGTCTTACGGTCTCCCATGTCCTCGGTGTAGAGGGGCTTTGTCACGTTATCTTTGATCCCCCGGGACTTTGCCAGCCGGGATACAAGATCGTGCACGTCCGTCCCCAGGACCTTGTCGTTCTCGATATACAGGACCTTTCCGTTGCCCGAGAAGTATTCCCTGAAGGCCTCGACGTAGAGCTCCCCGTTGTGGTCTTCCCCAAACCTCGGCACGAAGATGGCATCGGCGGGGACTATCTTGTCCTCGTACCGGAAACTCTTCCCGAGGAACCTGAGGCTGACAGGGTGCAGCGATACACCCGCCAGTACCATTATCACAACAAGGATGCCGATGAGGCACCCGCAACCAACCTTGCCCCCTATGCCCATACGCCTCGTGTACCTCCCGCTTTCCCTTTTCTTAAGCCCCGTCACTCACGCGCCGGCATTGTTTCCTGTGCTTTCGCTGCCTGTGCTGGCATATTCATAGAGGATCACCGACAGGACGACGAGCGGCGTCGTCTCCGTCCGGAATATGTTCTCTCCCAGGGTGCAGGTGATGAAGCCGTTCTCCCTGAGCCACTCGACCTCCTCCTCTTCGATACCGCCTTCGGGTCCTATGACAACGCAGGTGGCATCTGTCCCCTTCGAGCCGAAGACGTCCCTGAGGGTGACACGCTTCTCTCTTTCGTAGAGAACGACGCGTCTGTCGGCATCCCCTATGAGTTCGGCGATGCCCCGAAGCGGTGTCGGCTCCGATATCTCCGGTATGGTGAAACGTCCCGATTGGCGGGAGGCCTCGACGGTGATCCTCTTCCACCGTTCGACCTTTTCCGCCCCGTGGTCGGTGAGCCTCACCACCGTTCTCTTGAAGATGGTGGGAACGATCTTTTCGGCCCCCAGCTCCGTCGCCTTCTCAATGAGCCAGTCCATCCGGGGCCCCTTGATGGGGCTTACGCAGAGGATAACCTTTGGTCGTTTCTCATCAGGGTTGTGCACCGCGTCGAGCACCTGGAGGTAGAGCTCTTTCCCCTTGACGCTCTGGATGGTGGAACGGTAGAGGTAACCCTTTCCATCGATGAGGTCTATCCTGTCTCCCGGGCGTTTCCTGAGGACCCCGATGATGTATCTGTGCATGGGCCCCGTCAGGAGGACCATGCCGTTCTTGATCTTCAGCTTGTCGACAAAAACCCTTCTGATCTCCATGAGTGTTTCCGGCTCTCAATCAATTTTGTAATATTTCGCTTCGTACAGCCGGTGGTATTCGCTCCAGCGTTCGTCCGCCATGTTGTCCTTCATATGCTCCCTCACGCCTTTCACTTTCGCGTCCAGGTTGTCGAGGTGGTGAATGATGATGGCCTCGGGGAACATGGGTTTCTTGGGCGATCCCCATTCTTCCAGGCCATGGTGGCTGACGACGATATGGGTGAGTATATCCGTCAGTTCCTTGGGGAACTCCTCGACGCGACGGATCAGGTCTTCCAGGATCATGACACCGAGGGTGATGTGGCCGAGGAGCCTGCCCCTGTCGGTGAACCTGAAACCCCGCGTTATGTCGAGTTCCTGCGTCTTTCCAATGTCGTGGAGGATGGAACCGGCGATCACTATGTCGCGGTCCCCCCCGATGAAGGATACGGCGGCCATGCCCATCCGTGCCATGCAGAGGGAGTGATCGAGCAGCCCGCCTATGTAAACGTGGTGCACGGTGGTGGAGGCGGGGTACGAAAAGAACCTTTCCCGGAGCTGCGCGTCGTCGCGGAAGACCGCGAGGAGCTTCGCGAGCCAGGGATTGGTCACCTCACTCACGATCTGCCCGTACTCCTTTTCCAGAAAAGTCCTGTCCCTGTCACCGGAAGGATAGAAATGGGCAATGTCGCCCACCGCAAGGTCGGCATCGAGCTTGCGGATGTCGGTGATGTGCAGCTGCGGCTTTCCCTGATAGTCCCTGGCCTTCGACCGGACGGAGACGATGTCGCCTCTTTCGAAGAGGCCCTCCAGCTCGTCGACGCGCTCCCATACCCTTCCGTCGATGGAGCCCGTGGCATCCTTGAGGCCTATCATCATGTATCTGGTGTTGTTCTTCGAGGTATAGGTGCCCTTCTTCGTGACGACGAAAAGATCGTTTACCTCGTTCTGATTCCCGGTGATGTCCCGCACAAAGATCTTTTTGCTCAAACCTTTCCCCCAAAATGATCGTAACCCCCCCGGGGGGGTGTGATCTCGGAACCGTGCCTTAAGACCCTGACCCCTCTGCCTGATACGACCTCTCCGATGACGGTGACGGGCCTTCCTCTTTCGATCATTGCCTCTACGACGGGAAGCTTGTCCCGGGGGAACGTGAAGAGAAGCTGGTAATCCTCTCCGCCTCCGAAGGCGAGGTCTTCGAGACCCCTCTGCCTCAGCGGGCGGGGCACGGGGACCTTTTCCCAGTGGATGCGGGCCTGTTTCCTGCTCTCCTTCATCATCCTCGAAAGGTCGAGGATGAGCCCGTCGCTCACATCCATCATTGCATCAGTTATATCATTTTTCACGATCTCCTTCCACAGGGCATACGGAGGCCTGGGACTGAGGAAACGCCTGATACAGCCCTTGAGACCCTTCGCATCCCCTCTTTCCTTGAGCGCCCGAAGCCCCAGCGCGGCCTCTCCGAGCTTTCCCGTGACGGCGATGAGGTCGCCCCTTCGGGCCTTGTCCCTGCCGAAATATCGCTTCGCGGCCAGCTTCCCGATCACGGAGATGTCGATGAAGAGGTCCCTCGCCGTGGCGACCGTGTCTCCCCCGAGGAGGATGACGCCGAATTCCCGGGCGACCCTGTCCAGGCCGCGGTACATCCTGTCCATCTCCCCCGAGGAGATCTTCGCGGGTATTCCCGCGGTCACGAGATAGAAGACCGGCTGTGCTCCCATTGCCAGGACGTCCGATATGTTGGAGTACAGAGCCTTTTTACCCACGTAGTAAGGGTCCATGAAAGAGAACTCGAAGTGGACATGCTCCGCCATGGCATCCTGCACGAAGACGTACTGGCCGGCGCCAAGCTCCGCGACGGCACCGTCGTCACCGATGCCCCGTACGACACTATTACTTCTTCGGGAGAATTTTCGAATGCCCTCAATGAAATTATTTTCCGATATCTCCATGACGAAGGAACATAATAACCCAAACCGAAAGGCGGTTGCAACCTCGGCAACCGTTAGAACCGTTGGAACCGTTAGAACCGTTGGAACCGTTGGAACCGAGGGATCGTTTCAATGATTGGTTGTTATCGTTTGGTGGTCCGGGTGTCTTTCGGCGCCAACGGTGCTAACGGCGCTAACGGTTCTAACGATCTTTATACGCGTTCCGCACTTTCTCCATGAACGCCTTGAGCCGTCGTTCTTCGCCTCTGTCGGTGGGGTGGTAGTAGCTTTTGCCAAGAAGCTCTTCGGGGAGGTAGGTTTGTTTGACCAGCGCTCCGGGATGGTCGTGGGGGTAGAGGTATCCTTCGCCGTAGCCGAGCTCGCCCATGAGCTTCGTCGGCGCGTTGCGGATGTGCATGGGGACGGGGTATTCCGGGAGGTCCCGGGCGTCCCGCGCCGCCTTACCGTACGCGGTGTAGACGGCGTTGCTCTTTTCGCACAGCGACAGGTACACCGCCGCCTGGGCGAGGGCGAGGTAGCCTTCGGGGGGGCCGATGAACTTGAAGGCCTCCGTGGCGCTTATGGTGAGGGTAAGGGCGTGCGGATCCGCGTTGCCGACGTCCTCGGAGGCAAAGCGCACGAGGCGGCGCATGATGTAAAGGGGATCCTCGCCGCCTTCTATCATCCGGGCGAGCCAGTAGAGGCACGCGTCGGCGTCGGAGCCCCGGATGCTTTTGTGAAGGGCGCTGATGAGGTCGTAGTGCATCTCGCCGGTCTTGTCGTACCGTGCGGTCTTCTTCTGGTAGGCCTCCTGCACGATAGCGTGGTCGATGACAGGGCTTCCCGAAGAGCCTTCCCTGACCATCTTCCAGCATACTTCCAGGAGGTTCAGCGCCCGCCGCGCGTCGCCGTCGGCGAGATACGCGATCTCCTCTACCGTTGCCGTATCGATGCAGATGTCCGCCTTCCTGAGCTCTTCGTCGTCCCTTAAGGCCCTCTCGAGGATCTTCACGAGGTCGGAGGTGACGAGGGGTTTCAGGGTGAGGACCCTCATACGTGACAGGAGGGGGGAGATGATCTCGAAGGAAGGGTTTTCCGTCGTGGCGCCGATGAGGATGATGGTGCCGTTCTCCACGTGGGGAAGGAACGTGTCCTGCTGGAGCTTGTTGAAGCGGTGGAATTCATCGACAAAGAGGATGATCCTCTGGTTCCGGGCCTTCTGGATGACCTCCTTGACCTCCTTTACGCCTATGGAGACGGCGGAAAGAGAGACGTAGGGGAGCTTCATTATCCTGCCGATGAGCCAGCCGATGGTGGTCTTGCCGACGCCGCTCGGTCCCCAGAAGATGAAAGAGGGAACGTCTCCTCTCTCGATGAGGACCTTGAGGAGCTTTCCCTCTCCGAGGAGGTGCTCCTGGCCGACGACATCATCGAGCGATCTGGGCCGTACCCTGTCTGCGAGAGGTTTCTGTGACCTCCCCGTGGAAAATGTGTCGTCCGAAAAAAGCTCCACTGATCTGTCCTCTTATCCCGGAACCCCGAAGAGGGGCCGGGTGTGGTTGCGTTGATAGTGCGCCGCCGGTGGATTACTTCTCTGTCGAAAGCTGTTTCTTCGCCTCACCCAGGAGCCGTATCAACTCGTCCAGATTCTCGGGTGTCAGCGATACCCCTTTCTTTGTGGGTACCATCTCGCCATCGTCGTTCTCGAAAAAGTTCCTCACATCGATGTAGGTCTTTCCCTTGAATTCCTTCACGGTAACGATGATCCTGTCGGTACCCGTCTTTTGTATCTCGCCGATTATCATGGCGCCCTCCATTCAGCTTTTATTCACTATAGCATGTTCGGACCCCGGAGGGAAGAAGGCTTGCGCGAAGGCGCAAGCCGCTTGAACCGCTTGAACCGCTTGAACCGTTAGCACCGAAAAATGCCAGGACCACCGAATGATAACAATCAACCGCTGCAACAACCCTCTCGGTTCTAACGATTCTAACTGTTCCAACGGTTCCAACGGTGCCAACCATCTTTATCCGTTAACCGGTTCCAACGGCTTGCAATCTTTTGTGCCGTATCCTAGAATGTCTGTACAGCAAAGAGACAGTCAGGGGGAGTTATGACGGATGGAGCCGGAGCTTCGAAGTCGCAGGGTCTGCACTGGGCGTGGATCATTCTCGCCGTATGTTTCGTGAACCTCTTCATCAATTACGGCATTCGCCTGGGATATGGTGTCATTCTGCCGGAGATGATACGGACCATGGGCATCACCAGGAAGGAAGGCGGGGAGATCTTCAACGCCTATTTCTACGCCTACATTTGTTTCTCGCCCTTTGTGGGGTATTTCACGGACCGGCTCGGTGCCCGTGTCGTGATACCCGTCTTCGGCGTGGTCCTGGGAGTGGGAACGTTCCTCATGGGTCTCTCGAACGGCTTCTGGCAGGCGGCCTTTACCTTTTGTTTCGTCGGCATCGGGGCGGCCGCCATGTGGACGCCCATCATCACTCTCGTGCAGAGGTGGTTTGCCCTCCATAAGAGGGGCATGGCGCTCGGGATACTGTCGGCCGGGTTCGGGCTTGGTTTCGCCACCATGGGGCGGTTGTATCCGATGATAGTTGCCCACTGGAGCTGGAGGTATTGCTGGTACATTCTCGGTGTCGCCGCCCTCGTCATGATCGTTATCAATGTCATCCTCCTGAGGAGCAAGCCCGAGGACGCGGGTCTGGTTCCGTGGGGGACACGGCCTGACGAACCCGCGCCGGCCGCGCCGGCGGCACCCGCCGGGAAGCAGCGTTCATGCTACGGGGAGATCCTCTCCGCGAGACGCTTCTGGATGATCGCCGCCTCTTATTTCGCGATAGGCGCGACGCTTTACATGATAACCACCTTCATGGTCGACTATGCGCGGTACCAACTGGGGTTTGCCTACGACCGGGCATCGTTCCTCGCGACGATGCACGGGTTCGGCCAGGTGGTGGGGGTCCTAACCATACCGGCGATCTCCGATCGTTTTGGCCGGAAGGGGACGATACTCACATCGAACGCCTTCATCGCGCTCATCATCGTCTGGATAATCCTTTCCGGCTCCAATGCCGCGATGCTTTATACGAGCATATTCATCTTCGGCATATTCTACGGCGCGACCTTTCCCCTGTACGGCGCCTGCGGCGGCGACTATTTCAGAAAGGAGATCATCGGGACGGTGATCGGCGCCTTCACACCTTTTTATGCCTTCGGAGCCATTGCCGCCCACTGGTTCGGCGGCTACGTCCGCGACGTGACAGGCTCCTTCTCCATCCCCTTCATGGTCGCCATAGGCCTCGCCGCACTATCAGCGGTGCTGATGGGGTTCGTGAAGAAGGAAGAGTAGAGGTCTTACCTCTCGCCCGAGCTGTGAGCCGGCGAAGAGCTTGAAGACCTTGCCTCTCGCCCGCTTCGCTCAAGCCCGCAGAGATCGCAGAGAAAAGATTCGGCCGGATTTCGAAGCCTTCCAAAATCCGGCCGTCTTTGCATCCCGTCTGCGACGGGAGGCAAAAGAAAAGGATTCTTTTCAGGTGGGAGTTATGGGGAGGGGATGGGATGGGAATCTTAAGGGAGTAAGGTAGTATAGGGGGTCTGGAGGATGGTTATAGGACCTATGGGACATATAGGACTTATAGGACCTATGACTACAGGGGAGATGAGGGGGGATTACTCCTTCAGGATAAAAAAACAGTATATTCTTTCTCTCCCGCCGG
>JAAYAK010000031.1 GCA_012719415.1 Syntrophorhabdus sp. | reverse complement strand
GCTGGTCTATGAAGATGGTGTTCGTCGAGTCGAGCTTTCTTTTCTGTATCAGGTACCGTACATCGAAGGAAAGCTTGCCCTTGTCGATGGTGTACCCGGCGTACTTGCCTGAATAGGGTGTGGCAGGTGTGAGGTCCATGTCCTTGAAGCTTGCCTTCAGATCGACGTAGAGATCTTTGCTCAAGGGGTTTATCTTCCCCGTGATCTCGAGGGGGGCCGAATTGTCGAGGGTTCCCCGCAACTCGACATCGGCGGTGGTGTTGAGCTGGGATGAAAGGCCGGAGATCCTTCCGGCTATCCGGTCGAGTGTTGTCGAAAAAGCCGGGCGTACCGACTGATCGTTAAAACGTATGGTGCCGCCTTGAAGAGTGACGGTGTCGATCTTTACGGGAACGGACTCCTCGGTGTCGGGGGGCGTCTTGCCCCCGGCAGGGGCGGGGGCTGGCCGCTCTTTCCGCGCGGCCGTTGCCTGGTCGCCGGTCGTTCCGGCACGATCGTCCGTTGCGGCATCGTCCTTGACGATCATGTGTTGGAGGTTCACCGTTTTATCGGGCTTGACGGCGATATTGGCGTAGAAGTCGGTGAGGGATACCCCTTTCGCGGTGACCCGGGTAGGGTTGTATCCGAACTCGACGTTCCGGACATGAAAGGACTTCAGCTTGAGCAGACTCTCCGCGGTCTCCTTGTCGACGGATGAGACGCCGGCGAGGGACATGCTTCCCCTGTAGACTACGGAAGGTCCCTTCTTCGGCATTTGCGTTATGATGAGGTCTCCGCTCGCCGCCGCCGCGCCGCTCATGACCGATATTCTGACCCTGTCAGTGAAATAGGGCTGAAAGGGGCGGATATCGATGCCCTTGAGGTCCATCTTCGCCTTCACAGAGAGCGGCTTCAGTGCCACCGTCCCTTCGAGTTTCACAGTCCCTTTCCTGTTGACGACGAGAGATGTGGAGAACACACCGGGAGAGTCCTCGGCGAGCGAGATCTTCTGACCCTTCAGCTCCAGCTTCTCGACGGTTACCTTCGCAGGGTCCTTGAGGGAATGGTCGGTAAACAGAGCCTTTCCTCCCGTGAGCTCGACACTATCGACGATGAACTGAAAAGGGCCGCTGTCGGCTTTCTTCCCGGCCCTGGCTGTCTTTCCCGCGTTACCGTTGCTTTTCTGCTTCTCCTTCATTTCCGGGACAAGGGCCATGATATTCAGCTCGCCGTTCCGGTCACGATCGAGGGTGAACTCAGGGGATTCGATGGAGACCTTCGAGAGTTCCATCTTTCCGGCAAGGGGCTCGACCGACGCGACGGCGACCCTTAAGGCCGGAAGGCTCACGACCGTTTTGCCCTTCTCATCGTTGACGATGAGCTTCGACACTGCCATGTCACCCTTTAAGGCCAGGAGGGGGGACTTATCCTTGAATTGCCTGAAGGAGACCTCCATCCTGATATCGAGATAGCCCGAGGGGACAGAGAACCGGGCCTTCACGGGGAGATAAGCAAGATAGTGGGGGATGTCCACGTTCTCGATGTTGATGTCGAAGGCTGTTTCCAGAGAGTCCGCGAAGGGCCTCGTCCTTCCCGTGATAACGTAAGGGTCGTCATTCAGCTTCAATGAGAGCGTGGGTCGGACATCCTTTTCAACGTGCTTGGGGGCATTGGACAAGAGGGGGACATTGAGGTTGAGCTCCCTCAGGGTGTGTTTCTTCTTTACCGGTGTGTCGAGGAAATCGGCGCTGCCGTTCTGGATCGCTATGTCGCGAAGCGAAAAGGTGATGTCTTCCTTTTCCGCGTCGGTCTCCCCGGAAGGAGCCCCTTTCTTCTCGAGAAGGTCGGAGAAGCTGTATGACCCGTCGTCATACCGGGTCATGTTCACATGGGGATTCCTGAGTGAGAGATGATCGAGGGTTATGACGCCCGTCACAATGGAAAGGCCCAACCTGGCCCTTATCTCATCGACGCGGAAGAACGTGCCGGGACCGGAGCGCTCACCGATGGCGATGTTCCGGAAACGGACACCCAGCGTGTAAGGGTTGACGCTGATCTTGCCGATGGATACCGTCCTGCCAAGACTGGCGGAAAGCTTCTTGATGAGGACCGATTTCAGGACCGGCGGAGCGACAAAGAATCCCACAACGGTAAAAAGGATTACGGCGATCAGAACCCACAGAAGGGTTTTTCTCAACCTTGTCATTGGATGTCCTCCTTTTCCCTTCCTTCCAATACATACCACCCCGCGCCCGGAATCGCCACCCCTTTTTCCCCCATCCCTTTCGGGGTCGGAAGGACCGGTGGGGACCGCGCGCGATAAAAGGCCTGCGCGGCGATGGAAAATGTGGTATCCTAACCCCTCACATCCTGTTGCAAAGGAACGCCTGTGAAGCATTTGAAGGTTCTGGGTACCCTGGTCTTTGTGGTCTGTGCGGTGGTCCTTGCGTTTGCCCGTCCCTTCGCCGGGTTGTCGGGCGAGGGTCATTGCGTCTGCTCCAGTATCCTCATCGCCCTCGGTCTGTGGATCTTCAGGCCGGGAGGCGTGCCTTACCTTGCGGGCTCGGCAGTTCTCATCGCCGGCTCCGTGCTTTTTGGTGTTCCCCTCCACGTTGTGACGAGCGGTTTCACGAGTTCCGGTGTCTGGGTGCTCATCCCGGCCCTCTATCTCGGTTACGCCCTGGCGAAGACGGGCCTCGGCAAGCGGATAGCCTACTTTGTCCTGAAGAGCTTTCGTCCGGGCTACTTCACCATCATTCTTTCCTGGTTCATCATCGGACTCGTTCTCTCCGCCCTCACGCCATCGATAACGGTGCGCCTTTCCGTCGTGATGCCCATAGCCATGAACCTCGTCGAGGGGTGCGGGTTGAGTTACAGGTCGCGGGGCTCAGCCCTCATCTGTCTTGCCGCCTGGGGAGGGGCGGTTCTGCCGGGTACGGGATGGCTGACGGGGTCTTTGTGGGGGCCCTTCATGATGGGGTTCCTTCCCCCCGAGATGAAACCGCTCGCCACCTTTGAGGCGTGGTTTAGCATCATGTCCGTGCCATGGTTCATCGCCGGCATACTCTTCGTCGGCCTTGTCTATGTCCTCCTCAAACCGAAGACCCCCCTGGCGGTCGCGAAGGAATCCTTCCACGAAGCGTACCGTGCCCTCGGCAGGATCAGCACCCGGGAGGTGGTCACCGCCATCATCCTCACAGGCGCGCTGGTTCTTTTTGCCACCGAAAGGTATCACCATATTCCCACGGCGGCGTGCGCGATGATGGCTGTCCTCGCCCTCGTTCTGTCTGAGATCATAACGGCGGAGGATATCGGAAAGGGCGCCAACTGGGATGTCATCATATTCTTCGGTGCCGTTGTCTCCCTGTCGGACATCTTCGCGCACTCCGGCATATCCGCGTGGATAAGACCCTTCATAGAGCCGGGAATACTGTCTTTTGCACGGACGCCGCTTATGTTCCTCATTGTGGTGACCGTGGGGCTCTGGATCATCCGTTTTGTCGACGTTCCCTGGGGGTTCTCGACGATCGCGTTGACCTCTCCGCTTTTCATCCCGCTTTTCGAGGATTACGGCCTCCATCCCGTGCTTGTGAGCGTGGCCGCGATAGCCGGGGGGAACAGCTTTTTCATGGCCTATACACAGCCCTTCATCATGGTAAGCGACGCGATCACCGCACAGAGGGCGTGGAGCTCCCGCCACGTGGCCATCGCCGGGGGTCTGTACGCTGTGTCCATCATCGCCGCCATGCTCCTCAGTTCCTTCTACTGGAAGGCGATCCACGTTCTTCCCTGATGTCCTTCTTATTCCCCTTGAACCCTTGAACTTTTGAACCATCTTCTTATGTGGTATAGTTCTTTTCGGGTAAAGGAGGGAAAACATTGGCCCGATCACAGTCACGCTCGGAGACACGGATAAGGATCCCCGTTGACGGGGAACGGTCGACCTCGGGGGTGCTCCTTATGCCCGGCGCGGGAGGGCAGCGGACGGCCGTCATCGTGGCCCACGGCGCAGGGAACGACATGGACACACCGCTCATCACCTCCTTTGCGGAGGGGCTTTGTGCCGCCGGCTATCCAGCCATAAGGTTCAATTTCCTCTACAAGGAAGAGGGAAGGAGTGCGCCCGACAGGCAGGATGTGCTCGTCAGGACGTGGGGGGCGGTCTTCGCCCATGCGGGTCAGCTCCTCGCCGGGAAGGTCGATACCTGGGTGGCCGCGGGTAAATCCATGGGGGGCAGGGTGGCCTCGCAGATGGCCGCCGAGGGTCTCTTGCCCGTCGACGGGCTCATCTTTCTCGGGTACCCGCTTCACCCCGCGAATGATACCGGGCGGTTGAGGGATTCCCACCTCTACGGGATCGATACTCCCATGCTCTTCTTCGCGGGGACGAGGGACCCCCTTTGCGGCCTGCCCATTCTCAAGAGGGTTCTCGAGCGGCTCAAAGCACCCTGGGAGCTTCTCACCATCGAAGGGGGCGACCACTCCTTTCATGTCCCGAAGGCCCTCCACAGGCGGGAGGACGAAGTCTTTTTCGAGATCACCGGCAAAGCCGTGGAGTGGCTTGCCCGCAAGGAGTGAAAGCGGGAAGAAGATGACCCGCCGCGGGAATCCCCGGCAG
>JAAYAK010000030.1 GCA_012719415.1 Syntrophorhabdus sp. | reverse complement strand
TGTTGAGGTCGAAGGTCATCTGATAGGTCATGCGGTCTATCTTGGCGGAGAGGAATCCCACGCGGTCAATTATATGGGAGGAATCGAGCTCGCTCTCTCCCCGGGAGGTTATCTCGTGCCCCTTTTTTCCTGTCTGGCGGGCGAGGCCCTCCGTATCCATCCGCTGCAGATAGAGCCTCACGGTCCTTTCGCTGATATCGTGTCCCAGTGATTGAAGCTCCTGAGCTATTTTCGTGCTTGTGAGGGGTGTGGAGGAATTCCTGAGGATTCCCAGGATCAGGAGGTCCTTCTTTCTCTTCTTTTCCATGTCACGTTACTCCTTTACGGCAAAACAAAATGTGTAAACGGCAAAATTGCCGGTTAATCTATGATATCTCATGACGGGCCACTTTGCAACAGGAATCTCCATATAGCCTGTAACAGCAATAAAATTGTTGTTGACAGAGAAGTCGCGTATTGCTATTCTGTGCGAAAGCGGAACGGCAATAGCTTGCCGGTACCATGGCAGGAAGTTACCGTAAAGAATACACGAGGGAGGTTGACATGATAGAGTGGTCAAAGACCAATGATGCAATTGGAACCGTGAACCGTGGCAATCCGGCGGAATCGGGACTCTGTACCCTGTGCCGGGCGGACTGCAAAGGGAGATGCGAAACGTTCCTGTCGAGCCTGAAAGGCAGGAAGATCCTCTACCCGAGAGACTTCGGCACCGTTACGGCAGGCAGCGCGAACACGACCCATCTCGGCGTGAATTACAACGCGCTGAGGATCCAGGGGTATCTCTACGGTGTTCGGGGCCTTCCGAAGGGATTGAAGAGCACGGCGGACGATTGTATCTTCCCGAACGTCAGCATTGAGTCCGAATTCGGGTCGAAAGTGGTCACTAAGACCAGGATGCCTATCATGACGGGCGCCCTCGGCTCCACCTTCATCGCCGCGAAGTATTGGGATTCCTTTGCTACCGGCGCCGCCCTCGTCGGCATTCCGATCGTTGTCGGGGAGAACGTTGTCGGTATCGACAAAGAGGCCATCATCAACGATGGCAGGATCGAGAAGGCGCCGGAGCTGGACAGGCGCATCGATACGTTCCTGAGGTACTATGACGGCTACGGGGCGATCATCGTGCAGATGAACGTCGAGGACACGCGCAACGGTGTGGCCGAGTATGTCATCGACAAGTACGGCGATAAGGTGATCATAGAACTGAAATGGGGCCAGGGAGCAAAGGACATCGGCGGCGAGATCCAGGTGGACAGCCTCGACTATGCCCTGTTCCTCAAGAACAGGGGCTATGTCGTCGACCCCGACCCCGGCGTTCCTGAGGTCCAGGAGGCCTTTAAGCACGGTGCCGTGAAATCCTTTGCCCGCCACAGCAGGCTTGGTTATACGGACCTCTCCACGCCCGAAAAGGTGCGGGAGAGCTTCATGAAGTCCGTCAACTATCTTCGGAAGCTCGGGTACAGGAGGATCTCCCTCAAGACCGGCTCCTACGGCATGGAAGCTCTCGCGATGTCTCTCAAGTTCGCTTCGGACGCGAAGCTCGACCTGCTCACCATTGACGGTTCCGGTGGCGGGACGGGCATGAGTCCGTGGAACATGATGGAATCATGGGGAGTGCCCTCGCTTCTGCTTCACAGCAAGGCGTACGAGTACGCCACGATCATAGCGGCAAAGGGACAGAAGGTCGTGGACCTGGCGTTTGCCGGAGGTTTGGCTCGTGAGGACCACATATTCAAGGCGCTCGCGCTCGGCGCACCGTACACGAAAATGATCTGCATGGGCAGGGCCGCCATGATACCCGGTTTCGTGGGTTCCAACATCGAAGGCGTGCTGAAGCCGCAGAACAGGGCAAAGGTCAACGGCAACTGGGACGAACTCGCTCCCGCGGTGAAGGAACTTGGTTCCTCGGCCGATGAGATCTTTGCCGGTTACTATGATGTCCAGAAGAGGGTGGGTGCGTCGGAGATGAAGAAGATCCCCTTCGGCGCCATCGCCATGTGGACCCTGGCGGACAAGCTGGCCGCCGGTCTCCAGCAGCTCATGGCGGGTGCCCGCAAGTTCAACCTGAAGGACATCGGAAGGGAGGACATATTCTCGGCCAACAGGGACGTTGAAAAGGAGACGGGAATACCCTACATCACCGATGTTCTCGACGAAAGGGCAAAGAGTATCCTGAACTCATAACCCGCCAACAGGCAAGGCATCACGAAGAGGGTGGACAGAACGGTCCACCCTCTCTTTTTTTGTGGAATGTGACCTCTGTCATTTCCCGGGGTCATCATCTCATATATATAGATAGGAACATGAGGAGAAGGGGGTTTTGATGGATGATTCCCCGGTCATCTCCAAAGGCGAACGGAAGGAGACGAGTGCCAGGCTCGAAACAGGTGTGTTCCTTGTCGGGGGGGGATCTGCGGCAGGGAGCACAGGAGAACGACACGGGCGTGTCCCAGCGCAAACAAGGAGGCTAATGCAATGATACGCGAGATCAGGTTCATCGTGACCGGCGAAGTGAGAAAGCCAAAATTGGGTGACTGGTTTCTCAACCGGAACAACTTCCCCATATGCGCCGTTCAGGA
Source organism: Syntrophorhabdus sp. (assembly GCA_012719415.1). NCBI lineage: Bacteria > Pseudomonadati > Thermodesulfobacteriota > Syntrophorhabdia > Syntrophorhabdales > Syntrophorhabdaceae > Syntrophorhabdus > Syntrophorhabdus sp. The sequence continues at coordinate 141 of JAAYAK010000030.1, read as the reverse complement.
CTTCAACGTCACCAAGTTCCCCATACTGAAGATGGAGGTCATCGACGATCAGGGAAAGGCCGTCGAGACCCGCTGCGCAGGCATGTAGGCGGAAGGGGCAACGCAGCGACGCCCGGGGAATCCCCCCCGGGCGTCTCCATT
>JAAYAK010000029.1 GCA_012719415.1 Syntrophorhabdus sp. | reverse complement strand
CCGCGCCGCCGAGGTCCATCGCCCCGGACAACGTGAGAGCGCCGGTACCGCCCGAGGACTGGCCGAGGGTGAAGTCGGCCCCAATGACGGTTTCGTTGGCTATCGTCCTTGCAGTCCCCGAGGACGAGGAAAGGGTGCCGCCTCCGATCGTGAGCATGCCTGTCCCGAGCGCCGAGTTGTTCCCCACCTTAAGCGTTCCGTCGAGCAACGTCGTGCCGCCTGAATAGGTGTTCGTTCCCGTGAGCGTGAGAATGCCCGTCCCCGTTTTGGTGAGCGTGCCGGAACCGGTACCGATCACACCGGATATGTTCGTCGCGCCCGTGCCTGTCACCGTGAGGTTCCGGCCTGCTCCCGATATGGCGCCGCTTGCGGCGAGGGTCGTCGTCCCGGTCCCGTTGTTCGTTGCCGTCCACGTTTGATCGCCACCGAGGACTATGCCCTCGCTTATGGCGTAGGTACGCGAGGTGGTACCGGGAACAGCAGCGTTGATCCCTGACGATCCGACGGTCAGCGTCCCGGCGCCGGCCGCAACGGTGAAATTGTTGTCACGGTTGAAGATAAGACCGAGAAAACTGACATTGGTATTGATGGTGGCCGTGGAGCCGCCGGTCCCGAACGTCACCGACTGGGTACCGTCAAAGGGAGGATTGACGTTGTCATCCCAGTTTACGGCCGTGTTGATGTTCGTGTTTGCGCCACCGCCATCCCAGGTAGTCCCGGCGGAGAGGGGCAAACCACTTAGAAGCACCATTAGAAGGATGGTCAGTATGGCAAGGGTTTTTTTCATGTCGGCTTCCATGGCCTTCTGTCCGATCCGGTTGTAGAGAATGTTGACCACACGATGCGCGGGCCCTGACAACCCCCTGCCCCCCGGCGAGGGATTGACGGTGTTATACCCTTCAAACACGGCAAGGAGGATAGTACCTCCTGAGCCTAATTGTTCTATACTTTTTCATGTATTACAAGAGAAATCATACCGGCGAAGGGACACGATAGTGATAACCTGGCTTCCGGGAAATGGACGAATTCTTTTGACACGGGATATCGATGCCGCCAGGCTGACCGGTCATGGTGTTCTCAGCGAAAAGAGGCTCCGTCGCCTGATGAGTGGGATGCGGCTCCGCCGGCTAGCCCTTGCGGGCCGTACCCTGCCTTCCGAGCCACCCGGCCGGGTCGCAGACGTGGACATCGAGACCGGAGATGTGTTTCTCGCCGGCCAGGCCCGGCAGGGGGGAGATGACGTAGTTCTCTCCTTCGGGATACCAGGTGCGGAAGAGTTTGAGCCCCGCGGGGTCGAAGGCGTCAGGGTTCCACTCGCACTCGATGGCATCCACCTCGTCCCGCGCGCCGGGGACGATGAAATCGACCTTCCGGTCATCCGCCCATCTCCAGTACTGCACCTGAGACCCCCGGACGTGGGCTTCAAGATACTCAAGGACGACGTGCTCCCAGAGGGGACCATAGTCATCGGTGCGCAACGGGTCCCAACCTCTTGCAAAGGCCACGAAACCCGTGTCGAACCCGTAGACCCTGGGCATCTTTATTATCTCCTTTTGCCCCCTTCCGTGGAAAGGACGGACAATGGTTATCGCCCGGGTGGCCTCGAGAGCCCTCAAGTGCTCTGCGACGGTGGGGCGGCTTATGCGGAGGGTCTCCGATGCCCGTGTCGTTTCGAAGGGCTCACCGCTCTGTTTCAGGAGATATTCGAAAAGCATGGTGAACTTGTCGGAATCACGAAAACCGAAGGGCTCGCGGATGTCGCGGTCAAAAAAAGCGTCCATCCATTCACGATAGAATCCGCCCTGCCGGTCTTTCATGGTAAGGGCCTCAGGGAGCCCGCCATGGTAGAACCGTTTCTCCAGCGAAACGCTGAAGGCGGGAAGCTCGTTCCACAAAACAGGGCCAAGGTGAACACGGCGTTTCCTGTCGCCGAGGGTATCACCGGCCTTCCCGTCCGCTGCCACAGTGGAGGAGGTTGCAATGATCCTGAGCTCCCGAAAAAGATCGGCGCCCGTCTTGAGCACCTTCATGGCATCGGGAAGCCTGTGGACATCGTCAAAGACCACGACCGGCCGGTCACAGGCGCGGAAGAACAGCTCCGGGTCTGCCGCGATGTGCGCGGACCGGGCCGGATCGCAATCGACGTGGAGCAACCGCTGCGCTCCAAGACCCTGTATCAGGGTTGTCTTGCCCACCCCTTTGACGCCCGAGAGCCACACAATGGGTGCCTCCTCCCAGACCTCTTCTATTCTCTCTATCCACGATCTCCGTTCTACCATTGCGACAACACAGTTACCATATATTCGGAATAAACGTCAAGTAGAGTGTGAAAGGACAGGGCGACCGAACCGTTTCGTTCCTCCCAAAATCCTTTCAATGCGTGCCCGTCTCTG
>JAAYAK010000028.1 GCA_012719415.1 Syntrophorhabdus sp. | reverse complement strand
GTGTACCCTTTGACATTGATGTTGAAGTCTGTAGAATATTGACATCATCCCTTTGCGGTCACGAGCCGCATCGGCCCCGTACCCCGGTGGGTGCGGGTATTTTTTTTGCCTGAAACGCTCATTCTGCGGTAGTCTCGTTTTCCTCTTTACGCATTACGTAATACGTTATATAATAATACTGTGATCAAAACATTCCATTGCAAGGATACCGAGGCTCTTTTCAATGATCACTTTGTTGCGCGGTTTTCGTCTATCGAACGTCAGGCGAGACGTAAGCTACTCTATCTCCACAGCGCCCGGACACTACAGGACCTGTCGCAACCGCCAGGAAACCGTCTTGAGGCCTTAAAGGGAAAGAGAGATGGGCAACAGAGCATCCGGATAAGCGATCAATGGCGTATCTGCTTCAGATGGGAAGATGGAAATGCATGGAATGTTGAGATCGTTGATTATCATTAGGAGGAGAGAAGAATGAGCAAGGATAAACTACTCGACCTGATTCCCCCGGGGGAAATACTATACGAAGAATTCATGAAACCTCTTGGGATAAACATAAACACGCTTGCGCGGGATATAAGTGTTCCACCCGGACGCATCAGTGAAATCATTCGCGGAAAACGTGCTATCTCGGCAGATACGGCATTGCGGCTTGGCAAGTATTTTAATGTCTCTCCCGAAATATGGCTGAGTCTCCAGGCAGATCATGAAATCAGGATGGCCCGCCGCACAACCTGGCCAAAGGTTGAACCGTGCGTAAAAGCGAGAGTGGCATGATGTAGAAAAACACCCTGACCTGGCGGATATCGAGGCCGCCGGCGTTCCGGGAAGCACGTATTGCAGCACCATACAAAGGATGTGACCAAATTGGACAAATCATGCGGTGAAAATGCACGGATGATTTGTCCAATTTGACCAGATCGTCCCCGCACCTGCCTCTCCGATTGTATGCGCTCTCCTGTTTCAACATTTTACAATTGCCTGCATACTCTCCCTCGGAATAATTCCATTAGAGAGTGTCTCCGCAGGTGACTCAAAACCCGAATGCGTAACAACTCGTATCCATCTTAATATCGGCTAGTTACGTCAGAAACACCCTTCGAAATCCAAGTGATCCATACCCCTCATTACCGGGACCATCCAGCACATGGCCAATAATATCAGTATGATACAGCCGGGTGACTCAAAACCCGAATACGGGGAAACCATCACTTCATGGAGTAGCGAATGTTTATTTGACGTTTATTTGACTTTTATTTTACTTGAGGACCCGTTTTCTTGGAGCGATATAGAAATGGATGTGCGGCTTTTCAGATTATTTCAAGCGCTGTAGTGAGCATGTATCAGTTTATGAATACATACTCACTACACGGACAGGACAGTCAACAAAAAAGCTGGTATAATTGTCCACCATGAAATTCTCCATCCGCAGAGATGTCGGTCTCTCTAACATTCAGCAGAACCTCTCCGGCCTCGAGGGAATCCCTATCGAGCTTGCCCTCCCCTACAAGCTCGAGGACTTCCTCGCCACGATGGACCGTCTGGATGACCTGACAGCCTTCGTCCTCTTCCACAACATCATCGTCAATTCCGTCCACGCTCCCCAGGGGCGCCTCTCCGATGAGGCTTTCATGTCCTGGGCACTTCCCACCGTGCAATTTGCCCAGAAGGTCGGGGCCAGTGTCGCCGTGTTTCACCCTGAGTCCGTTCCGAAGCTCTCGAAACCTTCTGCGCAAACCATGGCTTTGGGAAACCTAAGAAGACTGAAGAGGGAAACAGATATTGTCGTAGCGATTGAAACCTTCGGAAACGCGAAGAGGGTTCTCACGCCAGAAGAGACCATCGAGATCAAGCTCCCCATGGTCCTGGACACGTCACATCTCTTCGTTCCCCGGATCTTCGAGATCATCCACGCTTACCACTCTGGCATCGTCAGTCTTCACCTCTCGGAAATGCGTTACGATGATACTGCCGGCCATGACCTGCCCCATCTGCCGGTGGCAAGCTACGGTATCGAGGTTCTGGAGGCCCTGAGGGCCAAGGACTGGAGCGGCAACGTTACTCTCGAGTATCTGCCGCAGTTTCACGACCAGTTGATCCCGGACAGAACCACGCTGGAAGAGCTGTTCGCCTCACAGTTCGACAACTCCCCACCTCCTGTTCCGCCCCCGTCCCTCGAGGACATCCTCGCCGCGAAGAAGGCGGAGAGAGAACGCCTGCGGAACCTTCCTTTCGAGGAGAAGATCCTCCTCGTCGAGAAAATGCGCGAGCATTTAGAACCCCTCTTCGCCCGTCATGACAAAGACAGCTGGGTCATGCCGGAGAAGGCCTTCTTCGCCGGGGTGCGCCGGCAAAGATCCGAAAAGGAAGGTTACAAGTGGTGCTACCTCTTCCCCAACGGACGGAAGGTGTATTTCAACACGAAGGAAGAGGGCGACGCGCTCCTTGACGCGGAGATCGGATGAAGAATCTCGTCATAGGCGACATCCATGGATGCTATAGGGAGCTGAACGATGCCCTGCACAACGCGGACTATCAGGAGGGGGATCGACTTATATTCCTGGGTGACTATATCGATCGTGGTCCCCAGAGCCGCGAGGTAATGGAATTCCTCACATCGCTGAAGAACCCGGCGAACGTTTATCTGAGAGGCAACCACGAGGAGTTGCTCATCAAGGCGCTGGACGGAGACACAAGCGCATACGGCGTCTTGATGGACAACGGGTTTATTTCGACGCTGAAATCATACGGTGTGGATCCCCGGACATTGTCCTATTCTACGGGCGGGCGGCATTACATCGAGCGTGACGGCAAACACGTCCTTCTGGACAACCGGGAGCTCACTGCCTTCCTGCAAAGCGTCATTCCCCCTGAGCACCTGGCATTCATCGCGGCGACCCGGTACAGCTTCGAGACTGACCGTTTCTTCTTTAGCCACGCAGGTGCTGAGCCGTGCACACCCCTCCATGAGCAGCGTGGCACGGACTTCGTGTGGGGAACGGACGGATTCTTTCTCAAACAGAAGTATACGTACGGCAAAACGCTCGTATTCGGCCATTTTCACCTCGTGGAGCCCTTCTTTGCCCGCGGCCGGATCGGGCTAGGGGCGGACATGTGCGTACGAATCCTGATAACGGACTATTCCCCGATGGTGATCGTGGACAGCGACGGCGACTATTACGAGGTGCGGGACGAATGGCTGATATGAGAATCCTTTACAGTGCCGACCTCCATGGTAACCCCGCTTTCTACCGAAAACTTATCGCGCTCGCCACCCGGAAGAAAGCAGGTGCCGTCATCGTGGGAGGCGACCTCCTCCCTAAAACCGGCGAGTACAAGAACCTGATCAGCGAACAGCGACAGTTCATTCTCAATGAGCTCCGCCCGTCGCTGGTTTCATTCCGGAGGAAAAACCCTCGAACAGACGTCCTCCTCATGATGGGTAACGACGATTTCCAGGTGAACCTGCACCTCCTTGAGGACATGGAGGAAGAAGGCCTCCTGAAACTCCTGCATATGAGAGTGCATCACCTCACGGAAGGCCTCTTCATCGCCGGCTATTCCTGCGTGCGTCCCACCCCGTTTTCGTGCAAAGACTGGGAAAGATACGATGACGAGCAGAGAATTCTCCAGCCCGGTCCTTACAAACCAGTCATCAGCACGGCAAACGGACTCATCGATATCAATGAGCAAGAGTGGTATGCCTCTCATCCCACGATGGAGGAGGATCTCGAACAGCTTGCTCAGATGTCAGACCCGAAAAGAACCGTCTATGTCCTGCACGACCCGCCCTACGACACCAACCTAGATCTCCTCTTCAACGGACAGCACATTGGATCCGCGGCCGTACGGAGATTCATCGAACAACACCAGCCTCCCGCGGTTCTCAGCGGACACATCCATGAGTCACCGAAAGTGTCCGGGAAAGTCATGGACAGGATCGGAGACACGGTCTGTGTCAATCCCGGACAAACGGAAGCGATTCTCCAGGCAGTAATGATTGAGATCCCGGGATATAGGCTGAAGCTGTTATAACTCCATACTAACTCTCAAAACGGGAATTTTCTCGCGTACAGATTGTCTTGGACATAACTAATATTATTACTTTATCTGAAAACGCACTTCAGTAGTCGCTTCAGTTGACGCTTCACCTATTTTTCAGTAATCCGGGACCGTCAGAGACAGCCAGCAACGACAGCAGATCCTCCCTGTCTTCATCGTCAACATGGCCCTTCAGGAGCTCGAGACTCTCGCGCACTCTCTGCCCGTACTGATCCACCTCGTTCTTGCCGAAGGTCGCCGCACTGAAATCCGCGTCCCGCCGCCGATGATAGAGCTCGAAGAGATGGTCGTATACGATCCTGTCCACCTCGCCGGTGGTGATGAAATGCCTGGCCATCAGTTCGCGGACCTCGCGGTGCGAGTACGCGCGATAGCCTTTGCCGGCAAGGACGTAACGACAGAGGGCCTCCAAAACAAAAAAGAGTAAGGACACACACTCTGCGTAATTGCTGGCTGCGTAGTTGATACGATATGACCACAATTTCCGCCGCATAAGGTTCATCATGGCCTGCTTCTCTTCCATCCTCTCGTCCCCCTCCTTTTCAAACCGCATCGACTCCGCCTCGTCTAACGCCCAATCGTAAGCATCATCGAGCGCATCTACATCTGGCTCCACCAGATGAATTCCCGCAAGGGCCTCCTGGACCACAAAGGGCGACTCGTCCCTGTCGTTGAGATGGAGGATCGAAACATGCGTGTCATCCTGCACGGCCGCACGTATGCTGCCGACAATGCGCATCCGCTCCGCCTCATCGTCCGTCCGCAGGCAGATGCCGATATCGATACTGGGCCGGCCACGCGGCACTCCCTCCGAGTATGGACCATAGAGAACGGCGACGAGGATCCTGTTCTCTGTCCGTAACCTCTCAAGCACGGCTTTGATGGGGACGATTCTGTCATGCATCTGCTCATTAGCGGCCGCGCGGAGCTCCGGGGCCCTCATGCCTGCCCTTTCCAGAAAACGGTCCACATCCCTCCGGAGCCGGTCGGGCAGCATCAGGGCAAGCGAGGCAAACCCTATAATCCTGTCACGCTCTATCTCCCACACGCGTGCCGGTGTGAGGCAATAATCCCTGAGCGCATCCATGTATATCGCGGACGTTTTCCCCAAAATGCGCTGCTGACCGAAGGCCTCATCCAGGTCCCTGAGGATACCCTCCATGCCGTCGTAGATGCGGCGGATCGTCTCCGCCACGGCCACCAGGTGGGAATCACCCTCCGGCTTGTCCTTGTCCCGTCTGAAACGGTCCAGTTGCTCACGGAGCCCGGTGCGCTGCCTGTCAAGGAGATCCTCTCTGCCCTTGTCGAGCTCCCGGTATGCGTCCCTTGATATTCTCGTTTTACCGGCCATATCGAGCATCCCGACCCCTTTCCTCCGTCTCTCAGACATACTCCACCCCTGCCAGGATCGCCTGCAGTCGGGGACTAATGTCCCGGCGACCCGAAGAAATTCCCATCGGCGTCCTCGCCGGCTCCCAGGCCCCGGTCTTCTCCCTGGCTCTCCGATTGATCCTGAAAATTCAATGAATAACTGGTGCTTCTCCCACCGCCAGGTTCTTTGACCAGAATGCCGCGCTCTACCAGATCGGTGATATCGCGTAACGCCGTATCCGGAGACCGTTTTGTTAGTCTTGCCCATTTCGTGGCAGTAAGCTTTCCCTCAAAATGATCCAACAGCCTGTTGAGAACCATCTGCTGACGGGGGTTAAACTGTTCCTGGGCGTATCTTTCCCAAAAACCGGCCTTTCTGAGAACGCGGGAGAGGGTGTTGCCGGCATTGTCGAGAGCGGCATTGAGAGTGTCTAAAAACCAGTCCAATCGGGCTGTAATATCCAGGGTCCCTTTTTGTGCAGCTTCGATGCCCGCATAGTATTCAGGACGCTCGTCTCTTATCTGGGCAGACATGCTGTAGAACCGCCGGGTGCTTTTCTCAGATCGTGCCAAAAACATATCCATAAGGGCCCTGGCGATCCGCCCATTGCCGTCTTCGAAAGGATGGATGGTCACAAACCATAGGTGTGCGACGCACGAGCGCAGAACGAGGTCATTTCCGTCGTCATGGTTGAACCACTCTAAGAATGCTTTCATTTCGGGTTCTATGCGTGCCGCTGCCGGCGCCTGAAAATGAACCCGTTCCCGGCCGATCCGTCCGGAAACAACTTGCATTGGTCCGGACCTGTCGTCACGCCACGCGCCTGTCCTGATCGTATGCATGTCGCTTTCCCCGGTCGGGAAAAGAGAAGCATGCCAGGCAAAAAGCCTTTCCTTGGTTAGAGGCTGAGCATAGTTCTGAGTGGCGTCAAGTGCCATCTCAACGACGCCCTCGACAGCTCGCGAGGGGCGCGGCAAACCTCCCCTATCCATCCCAAGATGCCGTGCGACAGAGGACCGGACCTGTTCCACGTCCAGGTTTACGCCCTCGATCTCGCTCGATTTAGCCACGTCCAGGGTGAGCGTTTGAAGAACAGCTTCATCGCGCAGGCCAAAGCCAAGGCATTTCATCCTTCCGGTAAGCTCACCTTGCTTATATCGAACCTTGGCCAGCTTGGACGCTAAGACGGTCGGGTCCCAACGGAAGTTCGGCCAATCCGGCAGATCATAAACATAGGTTGTCATTCTCCGCACCTCATGCGGATATTATAATCGATATTCTCCGCAAAAGCAACGTCATCCGCAAAATATGCGGTGAATATGGCAATTAATCTCCGCACGCAAAAGTTACCTGTTGTTTCGCCGTCGTAGGAATTTTGAAAACATTGCCATATATCAGCGTGTGATACATTATAGACAGATGGGAGGTGTTCCAATGACCCTTGCCGAAACAAGGCCGCGCATAGTATCCGACCCGGAAATCCTCGGGGGACTGCCCGTAATCGAGGGGACTCGTGTTCCAGCAGGAAACATCCTCGCCGAGATCCGGGCCGGGAGCGATAAATATGAGATCTTTCTCGGTTATCCGACGCTCCCCGTTGGCAGTGTGGAGGCGGTTATTGAATGGGACAGAGCGGGTCGCCCGCTTTGAGGAATACATTCTTTATCGACGAGTGTCTCAGCCCCGAACTTGTCGCTTACGCCAGGTCCCGCAATCTTCGAGCCCGCAAACTTCCACACCCAGCCCAGTTGACAACTACATATCGTTGCTCATATTCGTAGTTGTCAACAAGCCATCAACC